>CAXTYP010000375.1:0-2733 GCA_964248435.1 uncultured Acidobacteriaceae bacterium
ACCCTCCCTGCCCGTGCTGTTGTTTGCATTGCTTGTCTCGCTTGTGACCGGGGTCCTGTTCGGCATGGCCCCGGCGTGGATCGGTTCCCGTTCGAGCCCGGTGGAGGCGCTTCGCGGGGCCAACCGCAGCACCCGCGACGCAAGCGCGGTGCCGCAGCGCATGCTGGTGATCGGGCAAGCCGCGCTTTCGCTTGTGCTGCTTTCGACAGCGGGCCTGCTTGTCACTAGCCTGCGGCACCTTGAACACCAGGATTTCCGTTTCGAACCGGAAGGCCGGCTGCTTGTCAGCACAGACCTGTCAGCCGCGGGTTATCAGTATCGGCAGCTCGCAGGCTTGTACCGGCAGTTCGACGACGCTTTCGCTCGCCTGCCGGGAATCGAGAGTTTTGCCTACGCGACCTACGGGCCAATGACGGACACCAATTGGAACAGCGGCATTTATCTGCCCGGAGTCGAGCTGCAGCGAGGTAAGGACAGTGTCGCCGGTTTTTCGGCTGTCAGCGCCGACTACTTCGCAACCCTGGGAACCCGCGTGCTGCAAGGCCGCGGGATGACCCGGCAAGACAGCGAAGCCGGCACTCGGGTCGCTGTGGTCAACCAGGCCTTTGCCAGGCATTTCCTGAAGGGCAATAACCCAGTCGGGCAGCATTTCGGCACAAGCCGAAGCACTCCGGGCGAGTTCGAAATTGTAGGGGTTGTCGAAAATACCAAATATGGCAACCCATCGGAGCCAGTCCGGCCCATGTACTTCACGCCAATCGCCCAGTTCACACCGAGCACCGACAGCCGTGGATCACTTGTTGAAGAAGGGCAACACTATGCGGGCAATCTCATCTTTCGCTATCGCGGCGACGAGAGCACGGCCGCTGCCTCCGTGCGCGGCGCCCTGCAAGCCACCAATCCCGATCTCCCCATCCTGAAGATGCAGTCCTACACGGACCAGCTCGGCGACCAGTTCGCGCAGCAGGAGTTGGTGGTGCGGCTCACCACCTTGTTCGGGCTGCTCGCGCTGCTGCTCGCGTCCATCGGCTTGTACGGTGTCACCGCCTATGCCGTAGCGCGGCGTACCAGCGAGATCGGCATCCGCATGGCACTCGGCGCGAGCCGAGGCGGCGTGCTCGCGATGGTGGTGCGCGGGGCTTTGTCGCAGGCTTTGATCGGCCTGGTTCTGGGGCTGCCCCTGTGCTTTGTGGCCGCGAAGCTGCTGGCCGGCACTCTCTACCAGACCGGCAGTTTTCAACCATTCGTCCTGCTCACCGTCGCAGCGCTTCTGCTGCTGTCGGCTCTCCTCGCCGCGCTCATCCCGGCATGCCGTGCGGCCTCCATCGACCCTATGCGCGCTCTCCGAACGGAGTAACCCATGTCTGCCCTGCTGAACGATCTCCGCTATGCCCTCCGCCAGTTGGGCCGCTCGCCCGGCTTTGCCATAACTGCCGTGCTGACCTTCGCGCTGGGGCTCGGCGTCGCCACCACTGTGTTTTCGGTCGCGTGGCAGGTGCTGCTCGCGCCCCTGCCGTACCCGCAGCCGGAGCAGCTGGTCGGGGTGGCTTTCAACTGGCCGGGCGAGGGCGCGAACGCAGGGCAGACCGGGCAGTCGGCAGAGTTCCTGATGCGCACAAGCCGAAGCTTTGCCGCGACCGCGCTGATGAACGACAGCAGCGCGGCAACGGCGCTCTCCGACGGGCACGGCCGCGTGTCGACCCTTGCCATCCAAAGCGTGTCGCAAGGCTACTTCCGGACGCTTGGCGCAAGTCCCGCGCTGGGCCGCGCGTTTACGTCCGACGAAGACCGCCCCGGCGGACCCCAGGCCGTTGTATTGAGCCACGCGCTGTGGCAACGGCAGTTCGGGGCAGACCCCGGCATCGTGGGGCGGATCGTCCGGCTCGATCAGCAGCCCGTAACGGTCGTGGGAGTGATGCCGGCGAGCTTCCGCGCAGAGGCGTACCGGACGGAAACCAGCCTCCGCGCCCCCGATGCTTGGCGGCCGCTGCAAGTGGGGCCCCAAGCTCCGGGTTACATGGGCCACAACTACCAGATGTGGGCGCGGCTGCGGCCCGGGGTGACGCTTGCGCAGGCAAGGGCCGAACTGGTTGCGCTCGACGCGGCGCTGTACCGGACGTATCCCGTTTACCTCCGCTATCAAAACGGAGCGAGCCAACTTCCGCACTGCGCGGTGTATCCGCTCGCGAGCGTGCTTGCCAGCGAAGTGCGCCCCAGCCTGCTGGTGATGGCGGCGGCAGTGGGCGCTGTGCTTCTGCTGGCCTGCCTCAACCTGGCCGGCCTGAACACGGCGCGGGCGCTCAGACGCGGGCCGGAGCTCGCCTTGCGCGCGGCCCTGGGCGCTTCGCGCGCGCGATTGTTGCGCCTCGCCCTAATGGAGGTCGCCCTGCTTGCCATGGCAGGCGCTGCCGGGGCGGCGCTCCTCGCCAGGTTACTTCTGCCGTTTCTGCTTCGCACTGCGCCGGTCGCGATTCCGCAGGTGAGTGGCGCGGCTTCTTCGTGGACCGCTGCGGGCCTTGCAGCGGGGATTGCCTGTATCAGTGCGCTCGTGTTCGGCGCGCCCATAGCGGCAGTTGCCCTGCGGCAAAGCAGGCCGAAAGTTCTTGGCGTCACCCGGACCTCGGGCACTGGAAAGCAGAAGGCGCGTGCGGGCAAACTTCTGATCGTCGCGCAAATGAGCCTGACGGTAGTGCTGCTGTCTGCGGCTTCGCTGCTGCTGGGCACGTTCCTCAA
>CAXTYP010000376.1:0-1503 GCA_964248435.1 uncultured Acidobacteriaceae bacterium
AGCCATGGACATCCTTCAGTCGATAACCGCCTATTTCTAGACGTGCGAAATCGCAAAACGGCAGTCATATTGTGTCGCGACTGCGGTTGCGGCGCAAGGCATTCCTTGTGTATCGAGGATCTGCCTGGAAAGCGCGCACGCCAGTCCGCCAGCATCCAAGCGCCGTGGCTCTTGAAAATCATCGGCAAGATGGCCCCGAAATCCTGCCGGAGGTCTCTGCCCTGCTCCGGCAGGCGGTGGGGGAGCAGGTGTTCCCTGGCGCGGCGTTTGGCGTTTTGCTGAAAGGCAAGATCGTTGCGCTCGATGCGATCGGCCGCTTTACCTACGACGCCGCGAGCCCGCCGGTGACCGCGGCTACCACGTATGACCTGGCGAGTGTGTCCAAGGTGGTGGCCACCACGGCCATGGCCATGCTGCTGTGGCAAGCGAGCCGGCTTGAGCTTGATGCCCCGCTTGCCGACCTGTTGCCGGGTTTCGTGGTTGGCCAGGCTGACCCACGACGCCGCCTGGTAACCCTTCGCATGCTGCTGGCGCACAGCAGCGGCCTCCCGGCTTACGCACCCTTGTTCAAAACCTGCCGCAGCCCGGCGGAGCTACTGCGAGCCGCTTTGCGCTTGCCGCTTGAGGCCGATGCTGGCACCTCGTCTGCGTACTCCGACCCGGGTTTCATCCTGCTGGGCAAGGCTCTGGAGGTGCTTGCCGGCCAAACATTGGACCGTTTCTGTGAACGGGAAGTGTTTGCTCCTCTCGGGATGCGGCAGACCCGCTTTCGCCCTTTCCCCTCCGCTTTCCCTGCCATTCCACCGACCGAGGAGGACCGTGATTTCCGCCACCGCACCGTGCAGGGCGAGGTCCATGACGAGAATTGTTTTGTTCTAGGCGGGGTTGCGGGCCACGCCGGGCTGTTTGCCCCTGCGGCCGATCTGCTCCGGTTTGCCGAAGCTACACTCGCACCCCTGCATGGCCGCGCCGGGGCGGCCCCACTTTTCCGGGCAGAAACGATCAAACTTTTTACAACGCCCTCCGAGCTGCCGCCCGGCTCTTCGCGGGCCCTGGGCTGGGATACCCCGAGTCAGCCTTCCTCTTCGGGAACATGCTTCAGCCGCGCCAGCTACGGGCATCTTGGCTATACCGGCCCCTCGCTGTGGGTCGATCCGGAAGCTGACCTGGCGATCGTGCTACTGACCAATCGCACTTTCCCTACACGAGAAAACCGGAAATTGCAAGACTGGCGGCCCCGTTTCCACGACCAGGTGCGGAGATCGCTGTCCCGGTCTGTTCCATAAGGGGAAGACTCGCTCGGAAAGAGAGCTGTCCGGACGCGCCAATCGTCCCTTCCAAGGCTTACAATCTGTCGTGCACGAAAGCGAAAACAAACCTATGGCGACAGCTACCCCGGCACCCATTGAGGCAGAAAACACTCAACACCTGGAGCTTCCCCTCCACAAGCTCACGACCGAAAGCTCCAACGAGGCATCGCAGGGATTTGACACCAAGTCGGCC
>CAXTYP010000376.1:1603-2714 GCA_964248435.1 uncultured Acidobacteriaceae bacterium
GCGTACGCGCGCACCCAGGGGGCCCGCACGGCCTGCATCACCTGCAACCACAACACGCCGATCGCCAACGCAGCCGATATCGCCATCGTGGCCGACGTGGGTGCCGAGGTGATCTCCGGCTCGACCCGGATGAAGGCCGCGACCGCGCAAAAAATGATCACCAACATGATCACCACCGGTGCCATGACCCGGCTTGGTTATGTGTACGAGAACCTGATGGTGCATGTACACATGCAGAACTCGAAGCTGGTAGAGCGTGGAATTTCAATCCTGAAGCGTGCCTGCGCCGTCAGCCGCGACGAGGCTGTGAGCGTCATCAAGAGTGCGGGGCGCAGTGTGCCGGTGGCGCTCGTCATGTTGAAGGCGGGGGTCGACAAACAGGAAGCCGTCCGGCGGTTGGCACGGGCCGACGGCAACGTACGCCGCGCTATCGATGACACGACCATGGAGCTGTAAGCCCTCCCGTTAGAAGCCGGTTGCCGGCAGGCGCGAGCGCAGGCTGCTCGCGCTTCTATTTTGCTTTCGCCCTCCATGCCAGGCCAGGGACTCCGTATGCGGCTCTTGTTTCTGCTTCAGCTTTTCAGCACCGCGGCCATGTTCGGCCTCATCTGGTTTGTGCAGGTGGTGCACTATCCCTTGTTTCTCGCGGTCGGTCCCGATCACTTCCCTGCTTATGAGGCGGCCCACGCCAACCGCACCACGTATGTTGTCGCACCGCTCATGCTCCTGGAACTCGTCACGGCGATGAGCATGCTCTCTCCCGCGCTGCGCCCGGCCTTTGTTTCCGCGCCCGCGGCTTTTCTGGGCGCGGCCCTGGTCGGGGTGATCTGGTTTTCAACGGCGTTTGTCCAGGTGCCCCTGCACAACCGTTTGCAGGGCGGCTATTCGCCCGAAACCATTGCACGGCTGGTCGCGACCAACTGGGTGCGTACGGCTGCCTGGACCGCGCGCGTGGCCCTGCTGCTGCGCTGGGCCCTCGGGGGAAGGCTCGTTTAGCCGCGGTGGTACTCTCCTTGAACACATGGCCGACACACGGGACGAACGGACCACCAGCGCTTTACTGAGTAAAATTGCCGTTATAAGCCTCTCCGCCTGTGCGGTTTTCGCGGCT
>CAXTYP010000377.1:0-2697 GCA_964248435.1 uncultured Acidobacteriaceae bacterium
GGCCCGGCGACGGCGCAGGCGGCGTGGGTGGACGCGATGATTGCGCATGCGGCGGCCGGGCATGTGCCGCTCGATTTCGTTTCAACGCATGTGTACGGGGACGATGTAACGGCGGACGTGTTCGCGGACAAGCGTTATGTGGCGCCGCACGGAATGGTGGCGGCGGCGGTGAGAAAAGTGCACGAGCAGATTGTGCATTCCGCGATGCCGGGCTTGCCGCTGATCTGGAGCGAGTACAACGCCACGTATACGAACACGCAGGCGATTACGGACTCGATCTACATGGGACCGTGGATGGCGGAGAACATCAGCCAATGCGACGGGCTGACGGAGATGATGAGCTATTGGACGTTTTCCGATGTGTTTGAAGAGATGGGCGTGGTGAAGACGCCGTTTTACGGGGGGTATGGACTGATCGCGGAGCTGGGGATTCCGAAGCCGGCGTTTCTTGTCTTTGCCTTGCTGCACACACTCGGGGAGACGCGCTTGCCCTCGCCGTCCAAGGACATGCTGGTGACGCGGCGGGCGGATGGGACTCTCGAGATCGCGGTGTGGGATATGGCGGAGCCGCCGGGGTCGTCCGTGCCGGAGAAGACGGTGGCGGTTACGCTCGCGGGCGAGCCGGCGACGGCTGTCGCCACGATGCGGCGGGTGGATGGGGCGCACGGGGATACGCTGGGGGCGTGGAAGCGGATGGGCTCGCCCGCTTACCCGACGCAGGCGCAGGTGGAGGAGCTGAAGAAGGTGGGGACGCTGGGAGCGGCGGAGCCGGTCGAGATCAGTGGGGGGCGGATGGTGGTACGGGTGCCTTCGAGCGGGCTGGCGGTGGTGGAGGTGCGGCCCTGGTAGCGTGACGTATCTGAGGACGAGTGAGATAGCACCGAGTCATGGAGCTATGGGTTGTACGCGCATGAATCAGGGCCGGCAGTGACGAAACGTAAGCAGCACAACGAGGTGCTCGCACACGACAGGTTTCGACGGATTCCGCGTCCGGTTCCGCCGACCCGCAAGTAGCGGTGTGTGGCTGATTCGTCATCGCGGTTTGGAAATGCGCGGCTCGGCCCCGATCCATAGCGCGTTCTTTGCATCGCTGTAACAACGCTGTGTACTTCTTATGCGAGAGGTGCGCCGATGCCCACAACAGCGTCGAACACGACCGATTTTTCAGAGATGGATAACGCAGGGATCTCCAGGGAGCACTGGAAGATCATGTTTATCTCCGGCATGGGCTTTTTTACCGACGCCTACGACCTGTTCATCATCGGCGTCGTGATGGTGCTGCTCCGGCAGCAGTGGACGATCGGCAAGATCGAGGAAAGCCTGGTCGAGTCGACGGCGCTGCTCGCCTCCGCCATCGGGGCGCTGCTCTTCGGCCGTGTCGCCGATATGCTGGGCCGCAAGCGCATTTACGGGGTCGAGGTGCTGGTGCTGGCGGCCGGTGCCGTCGCCTGCGCTTTTTCGCCGAACATCTGGTGGCTGATCGGGCTGCGATTCATTCTCGGCATCGGCATTGGCGGCGACTACCCGGTTTCGGCCACGATCATGAGCGAGTACGCGGGCAAAGCCCATCGCGGCATGCTTGTTTCCTGCGTCTTTGCGATGCAGGCGGCCGGCCTTATCTTCGGTCCCCTGCTTGCCTCCGGGTTACTGGCGACTCACTTATCGCATAACATCACCTGGCGCATTCTGGTGGCGTTTGGGGCTGTGCCGGCGATGTCCGTTTACTGGGCCCGCCGGCACCTGAAAGAAAGTCCACGCTACCTGGCCGCAGCCGGACAGAAGGAAGACAAGGCCGGCAAGCTGGAAAAGGCAGACCACTACGACGAGAAGAAACATGCCATTTCTTTCTGGGACGGCTTTCATCGCCTGGCGAGTAACAAACTGATCCTGCCGCGACTGATCGGCGCTTCGGTCGCCTGGTTCATGATGGATTTCGCTTACTACGGCAACACGGTGTCGAGCCCACTGGTGCTTTCCGCGCTGGGCGGCACTCACACACTGCTGCAGAAAACGCTGACACAGCTGGCCATTTTCGCCGTGTTCGCGGCGCCCGGCTATGCGTTTTCAGTGTTCTTTATGGACCGTATGGGACGCAAAAGGATCCAGTGTCTCGGCTTCGGCATGATGGCCGCGGCGTTTTTTGCCCTGGCGCTGATCCCAAACATCGACAAGATGGTGATTCCTTTCGTTGTTATCTATGGAACATCCTTCTTTTTTACCGAGTTCGGCCCTAACTCGACGACCTTTGTTTATCCTTCGGAAATATTCCCCGTAAAGGTTCGCACCACCGGCCATGGAATCGCCGCGGCCATGGGCAAAATCGGCGGATTTATCGGTGTTTTTACCTTTCCGTTCTTTATGAAGTGGCACGGGCTGCTCGCTGCCGAGTCCTGCGCCGCCGCCGTTTCGCTGATCGGCCTGGTGACGACCATCTTTCTGCTGCCTGAAACCAAGGGCAAGAGCCTGGAAGAGCTTTCCTCGGAACCGTCGAGCCCGGTGGAGCACGCCCGGGCGGCCTAGGTCAAGGCTGCACGTCCCGGGTGGACGGCCCCACTGCGCGGATGTGTAAGTTGGAGGGATGGAGTATGACGCGGTGGTGCTGGGGGCGGGGGCGGCGGGGTTGTTTTGCGCGGGGCTGCTCGTGCAGCGCGGGTTGCGGGTGCTCGTCGTGGACCATGCACCGGAGGCGGGGCGGGA
>CAXTYP010000378.1:0-2696 GCA_964248435.1 uncultured Acidobacteriaceae bacterium
GACACATCCGACCATGCTAAACCGGGTCGGGCCAGACCCGCCATGTGGCTTGGGCGCTGCCCGGCCGTGCTCCCGGCCTGGTGACTAGGCCGGTGACATGGAACGGCTGTTCAGCGAATTTGATGAGATGGCTCGTCCATGCTTCCACCGGGAAGGTTTGGAGCGCGAGGCCGATAAGCTAAGGGAACAAACAAAAGCGGGACGTCGCAGGAGGCAGCATGGTGCAGGGGCAGGACGGCGGGGTGATCAAGGGAAGGCGTACCACTCTGGCCGGCTGGGGTGCCAACCTGCGTGCGAGTTGTTTTCTTACGGAGCCCACAACGGCGACAGAGGTGGCCCCGGTGCTGGACCCATCCGCCACGATTGCGCGGGGGCTGGGACGCTCCTACGGCGATTGCGCCATCAATGCCGAGCGCCAGGTGGTGGGAACAACGCGCATGGACCACCTTCTTGCGTTTGACGAGGCGAATGGCATGCTGACCTGCGAGGCTGGCGTAAGCCTCGGCAGCATCATTGAGGCGTTTGCGGGGCGCGGCTGGTTTCCCATGATCACGCCCGGCACCAAGTTCGTGACAGTGGGTGGATGCATCGCCAACGACATCCATGGCAAGGCTCACCATGCGCAGGGATGCTTCAGCAATTGCGTGGAGTCCATGACCGTGCTGCTGGCCAGCGGTGAGGTCGTCGGGGCGAGCCGGGGCGAGCACGCCGACCTTTTCTGGGCCTCGTTTGGCGGCATGGGGCTGCTGGGATTCATCCTGACGGTGACCCTGCAGCTACGCCGGATTGAAACCACGTATTTCCACCAGAAATCGATCCAGGCGAATGACCTGGAAGGAATGCTGACCGCGCTTGACGAGAACGATCACGCGTTTCCTTACTCGGTAGCCACGCTGGACGTAATGGCAACGGGAGCGCGGCTGGGACGGGGTGTTTTGACGGTGGGGGACCATGCGAAGCTGGCGGACCTGCCGCCGCGGCTGGCCGCACATCCGTTGAAGGTGTCGGGGCCACCGCCGATTTCGGTGCCGTTTGACCTGCCGGAGTTCACGCTGAGCCCTTTGAGCATTCGCATTGTCAATGCGGTCATCCAGCGCATCCAGGCCAGTGCCGCGGCGATCGGCCACTACGAAGCGTTTTTCTATCCGCTGGACAAGATTGCACAGTGGAACCGGGGCTATGGACGGCGGGGCTTCACGCAGTACCAGTTTGTGATCCCTTTTGAGAATGGATTAGCGCAGATGCGCAAAATCCTGACGGCTATCCTGTCCTCCGGTGAGCTGCCGTTCTTGAACGTGTTGAAGAGGATGGGCAAGGAAAGCGGCGGTGTGCTTTCGTTTCCGCGCGAGGGCTACACGTTTGCAATCGACTTTCCGGTGCGGGCCGGCACTCCGGACCTGCTGCGACGGCTGGACGCGATGGTCATCGATGCGGGCGGGCGGATTTACCTGGGAAAGGACTCGTACTCGGACGCGGCGACGTTTCGCACCATGTATCCCGAGATCGACGGCTGGCTCGCGACCAAGGCGAAGTACGACCCGCGGGGCAGGTTTACGTCAAACCTGGCCCGCAGGGTCGGGCTGGCCTGAGCGGGTGCCCGGCTACCGGAAGACCTATCAATTTTTGGTCCGGATCGAGAGTCCGGATCAAGAGTTCGGATCATGGGGCCGGAGCTCCACCCCTGGCTGCGGCGGGCACGGAAGCAACGGTCGCAGCGGTGCCGGCTTTCGCAGTCTGGTCGATCTCGCGATAGATCTGCTCGTTGCGCAGGATGGCCTGCACATAGTCGCGCGTTTCGGTGAAAGGGATGGATTCAACCCACTCGTCGATGCCGGTGTAGTTTCCGGCGGCTTTCCAGTCATCGACGCGCGACTCACCGGCGTTATAGGCGGCAAAGGTGTACTCAGGCTGGCCGCCGAAGCGATCCAGCGTTTGCTTCAGATAGGCACAGCCCAGCTTGATGTTGATCTCCGGGTCCAGCAGCGCGTTATTGTCGAGGTGCGTGCTGTAGCCGATCTTGCGGGCCATGTCGCGCCCGGTAAATGGCTCCAGTTGCATCAGTCCGTAGGCGTTGGCATAGGAGATGACGCGCGGATTGAACTCGGACTCTTGCCGGATGAGTGAAGCCACCATGTAGGGGTCAAGCCCGTTGCGCGCGGCTTCAGCCTGAATGGTGGTCCAGTAGGACTCGGGAAAAAGGATGCGCCAGTAGGGAAGCGGCAGCTCGTCGATGGGAGCGGACGTGTAGAAGGGGATCGCTTTTTTGAGCGAACGCATGGCCCGGTAGCTTTCGCCAAAGCTGGCGTACAGGTTGGCTTCGGCCAGCGAACCCCACTCCTCCGAGCCTTCAGCGGCGTGGATCTCCTGCGTCAGGTAGTCGTTCAGGCCGGCATTGGCCAGCAGACGCGCTTTTGCGAGATGCGGGTCATCATCGGGGACGTCTTCAGTCAGGGTAGGAATCTGCTCGGGTTCCATGTTGTCGAGCGAGGGAACGGCGGCCGGGGTCACGTCGTTGCCGATAGCTGCCAAGCGCTGCTTGGCGATGGCCGCGTAGTAGAAGTGGCGGAAGACGCGGGTTTCGGTGGTGAAGTAAGCTGCCGCCATGGCCGGGTTATGATCCTGGTCGAGGTACAGGCGGCCGCGCCAGTAAAGGGCCGGGGCGATGTTTTTGCCGGCCCGAAAGGTGACCAGTTGCT
>CAXTYP010000379.1:0-2673 GCA_964248435.1 uncultured Acidobacteriaceae bacterium
GAACCGGCGCAAGCCTTCCGGGTCAGCGGTGGCGAGCTGGGGAATGACTACAGGGACGCCAGCGGCGGAAACGGCTACAAAAGTTAGATAAGCGGAAGCGACATGGCGACGCGTGCCCAGGATCGCGTTTTCAGCCCATACTTTCACGCCGACCTCCATGGAGGTGCGATAGGCACGGTTGACACGCGATTTAAGGATCAGCAGGTCGCCGACATGCACGGGCGCGATGAAATCGATGTGATCCATGGACGCGGTGACCACGTAGTTGCGGGCGTGCCGGTAAGCGGCCATGGCGGCGACGAGGTCGATATAGTGCATGAGCCGGCCGCCCAGGAGGTTGCCGAGCGGGTTGGCGTCGTTGGGCAGCACGAGCTCGGTCATCTCGGACTCGGAAACGTCTGCCCCGCGGATTGCTTCAGGCGATGGAACCGGGTATTCAGCCATGCGCTCCTTCCCATCCCGCAAACAGGGTGCGTGGATACAATCGAAGAACAGTTTCAGCGCTCGCAAGCATTTCTGCAAAGCCATGCCACTTCCCGAAGGCTGCCGAATCTAGCATGCAGGACGAAACCGGAGTGAGGTGGATGGACAAGGTAGCGATGTTGGTGAGGATTCTTGAAAGCAATCCGGTGGACGCCTTTGCGCGTTACGGGTTGGCGATGGAGTATGCCGGCCGGAACGAACTGGACCAGTCGCTGGCCGAGTTCGGCACCTTGCTGCGCGATAACCCGGAGTATACGCCGGGGTACTTCATGGCGGCGCAGACGCTGGTAAGGGCAGGACGGACCAGCGAGGCGATGGAGCACCTGCGCCGCGGCATTGCCAGCGCTCGCAAGACAGGCAATAGCCATGCTGAGCGAGAGATGCAGGCCATGTTCGACGAACTGGAATTGGACGCGGTGGAAAAAGCAGATTAGTCGAAGCTGCAGCTTTATACGACAGATTGAAAGTTTTTCGCGCTTCAGCGTGGCGCGGTTGTTCCCGTTGTGTTTTGTTGCTGTAATGGACGGCGCTCACGGCGCTGTCCCTACCCTTGGCGACCTCCGCCGAAAGGCATGATTTCCGATGAAGATCGCCCTGTTTCCGCTCGATGTTGTGCTGTTTCCTAAAATCCCGCTGCCGCTGCACATTTTTGAAGAACGGTACAAGGAGATGATTGGCGAGTGCCTGGGAGGCGGCCTGCAGTTCGGGGTCGTGCGGGCGCAGCGGGAAGGCCTGGCCGTGGTCGGCTGCACGGCCGTGATCACCCGCGTGTTGCGCCGGTACCCGGATGGAGAGATGGATATTTTGTGTGAAGGGCGGGAGCGGTTCGAGATTGAACAGCTGGATAACTCGCGCCCGTTTTTGCAGGCGGAAGTTGACTGGTTTGGGGACGATCCCGAGGACGAGCAGCCGCCGGTGTCGCGTGAAGAGCGGGCCGAGTGCGTGGCGCAACACCTGGAGGTGCTGGCACTAGCCGGGATGGGTCGCGAAAGCTACTCGTTTGACCTCGATCACCCCCTGTCGTTCCAGCTTGCATGGGAGCTGCCGGCCAACCTGGGCTTTAAGCAGCAGTTGCTGGTCAGCCGGTCCGACCGTGACCGGACGCGGCTGTTGATGGATTTTTACGAGGAGATCCTGCCCAAGCTGCGCATGGGGGCCGCGAGCCGCCCCGCGTTTTCAAGCAACGGGCATGAACCGATCATGTAGGCGCACGCCGGCCGGGACGCTGTATAACGTAAGCGGTTGGACTTTTGGGCAGGGTGACGGGCGGCGCCGACGGGCTCTTGCCCCGACTCATTTATTCTTAGGACAGGTTCCCAAAACGGGTTGGGGAACCAGGCCCTGGACCTGGATCCAGCAGAGAAAGCTCCGATCCTGCGCGCAGGCTGGCGTTCACGCACCCCTTTTGGTCCCGGTACTTTTAAGCCGGCGCTTTCGCGCTTTTCCAGTTCTTACCTTCAGGAGCTCCCACCGATGCCTTCCCCGATCTCAGCAGCTATGTCGCACCTGCCCACCACCCTGGGGGAGCTCCGGGATCATCCCGTGTACGGCGAAGCACGGCTTCGCGACCGCTCCGTTAAGGATGAAATGCGTGAAAACCTGGTGGTGCGCCTCCGAGCGGGTGGCGGCGAGCCGATCTTTCCCGGCATTGTCGGCTACGACGACACGGTGGTGCCGCAGATTGTGAACGCGGTGCTGTCGCGGCACAATTTCATCCTGCTGGGGCTGCGCGGGCAGGCGAAAAGCCGCATCCTGCGGGCACTGACGCACTTGCTGGACGAGTGGTCGCCGTACATTGCGGGCTCTGAAATCCGCGATAACCCTTGGAAGCCGCTGGCCAAGCACTCGCGCGACCTGCTTGCGGTGCACGGCGACCATACGCCGATTGCGTGGATGAGCCGCGAGGACCGCTACGTTGAAAAGCTGGCGACGCCGGACGTGACGGTAGCCGACCTGGTGGGCGACCTGGACCCGATCAAGGCGGCGCGCGGCGGGCAGGACTTGTCAAACGAGCTGACCATGCACTACGGGCTGCTGCCGCGCGCCAACCGCGGCATCTTCGCCATCAACGAAGTGCCGGATCTTGCGGGCAAAATCCAGGTGGCATCGTTCAACATCATGCAGGAGGGCGACGTCCAGATCAAGGGCTACCCGGTGCGCTTGAAACTCGATGTAGGGATCGTGTTCAGC
>CAXTYP010000380.1:0-2653 GCA_964248435.1 uncultured Acidobacteriaceae bacterium
GCCGCTGCTGGGGTGCGCGGACCGCTCGGCGGTGCCGGCCGGGCATGCGCTGGCGGTGGACCGGGTGGAGTTTTCGCGGCATATCGCGGAGGCGATCGCGGCGGAGCCGGGCATCACGGTGTATCGCGAAGAAGTGACGGCGCTGGACCCGGACGACGGTATCACCGTGATCGCGACCGGACCGCTGACGTCGTCGGCGTTGTCGGACGAGATCGCGCGGCTGACGGGCAACGAGCACCTGGCGTTTTACGACTCCATTTCGCCGATTGTGGACGCGGAAACGATCGACATGGAGCGGGTGTACTTTGCGGCGCGGTGGGATAAAGGCACGGCGGATTACATCAACTGCCCGTTTACGCGCGAAGAGTACGACCGGTTTTTAGACGCGCTGCTCGGGGCCGAGCCGGCGGAAGCAAAAGATTGGGAAAAGCTGCCGTATTTTGAAAGCTGCCTGCCGATCGAAGAACTGGCGCGGCGAGGGCGCGACACGCTGCGGTTTGGGCCGATGAAGCCGGTGGGGCTGCGGGACCCGCGCACGGGCAAAACGCCGTGGGCGGTGGTTCAGCTGCGCTCCGAAAACCTCCGGGCGGACTCGTACAACCTGGTGGGATTCCAGAACCATTTGAAGTATGGCGAGCAGGCGCGAATCCTGCGGCTGATCCCGGGGCTTGAGAATGCGAAGTTTCTGCGCTGGGGGCAGATCCATCGGAATACGTACATTCACTCGCCCAGCGTCTTGACGGAAAACCTGAACCTGCGGGCTTACCCCAACGTGTTTTTCGCGGGGCAGATCTCCGGGGTCGAAGGGTACACGGAGTCGATTGCGACGGGGCTGCTGGCGGGGCACTATGCCGGCTGCGCGGCGCTGGGGGTGCGGGCGGAACCGGCACCGCGTGGCACGGCGCTGGGCTCGCTGGTGCACTACATCACCCATGCCGAGGCGAAGCACTTTCAGCCGGCGAATATTACGTTTGACCTGCTGCTGCCGCTGGATGAGGAAACGCGCAAGCGGGTGCGGGACAAAAAGGAGCGCCACCGGATGCAGTGCGATCGGGCGCTGGCGGCGTTTGACGGCTGGTGGGCAACCGCTGTGCTGGCCGAGGCGGCGGTCCTTTGAACGCGGTCCTTCGAAAGGACGCACGATGAAGGAGCGGGCGATCGTTTCGCTGTCCGGCGGCATGGACTCCTGCGTGTGCGCGGCGCTGGCGGCGCGCGACTACGAAGCCTGCGCGCTGCACTTCTCGTATGGGCAGCGGACCGAAGCGCGAGAGCTCGGAAGTGCGCGCGCGGTGGCCGAGGCGCTGGGGATTGGGCGGTTTCTGCACCTGCGGATGGACCTGTTTCGGCAGATCGGCGGCTCGGCGCTGACGGATGTTTCGATTGCGATTCCGGACGCGCCGGAGGTGGTGGGCGCGGAGATCCCGGTGACCTATGTGCCATTTCGCAATGCCCATTTTCTGAGTGCGGCGGTGAGCTGGGCGGAAGTGATCGACGCGCGAACCATCTTTATTGGGGCGGTGGAGCAGGACAGCTCCGGCTACCCGGACTGCCGTCCGGCGTACTACGAGGCGTTTGAAGCGCTGATCCGGACGGGGACGCGCGAAGGCAATATCCGCATTGCGACGCCGCTGATCCAGATGCGGAAGCGGGAGATTGTGCGGCTGGGAGTTGAATTGGGAGCACCGCTGCATGTAACGTGGTCGTGCTATAGGGGCGAGACGGAAGCCTGTGGCGTGTGCGACAGCTGCGTTCTGCGTTTGCGCGCGTTTCGCGAGGCCGGCATGGACGATCCGATACCGTACGCAACGTTGGGGCAGGCGGCGGGTTCCTAGAACAGACGGCGCGGCGGCCAAAACGAACGCGCCCACTGCGCGGAAGAAAAGAGGGAACGATGAAAGCGAATGGGAAACTTGGAGTGCTTGCGCTCCTGTTAAGCGCGACCGGCGGAACGTGGACGATGAGCTACGGACAGGCACCGACGGGAAGTATTCACGGACACATCCAGGACCCGGTGGGCTCGCCGATCAAGGGCGCGCAGGTACTGGTGACCACCGACGGGAAAACGGCGAAGTATACCTTTACCGCCGACGAGAACGGCGACTACAAGGGCACCGGCATCGCGCCCGGTACCTACACCCTGGACCTGTCGGCGGAAGGCAAGCCGGTGGACCAGTTGATGAACGTCAAGATCGAAGCGGGGCAGGATGAGCTGGAAAACTTCGACCTGACGCGGCCGGAGTACGTGGCGAAGATGACGCCGGAGCAGCGCAAGCAGGTAGAAGAGTTGAAAACAAAGAACGCCGCGGCGCTGGCGGCCAACTCGGTGATCAAGAACCTGAACGCGGACCTGGCCACCGCGCGCGCGGATAACAAAAGCAAGAACTACGCGGATGCTGACCAGTTGATGACCAAGGACGCAGCGCTGAAGCCGGACGCGTCGGTGATCTGGCTGGAGCTGGGCACGGCACAGGTGGGCGAAAAGAAGTACCCGGACGCGACGACCTCGCTGCAAAAGGCGATTTCGCTCG
Organism: uncultured Acidobacteriaceae bacterium; assembly: GCA_964248435.1. GTDB lineage: Bacteria > Acidobacteriota > Terriglobia > Terriglobales > Acidobacteriaceae > EB88. The sequence goes on from CAXTYP010000380.1 coordinate 2,529, forward strand.
AAAGCGCGAGCCCCAAGCCGAACGCCGAGTTGCTGGGCGCGTCGAATAATGAACTGGGGGAGGCATTGGCCGGGCAGACCAAGACTTCGGACGCGACCGCTGCCTATGATGCAGCGGCCAAGGCA
>CAXTYP010000381.1:0-2650 GCA_964248435.1 uncultured Acidobacteriaceae bacterium
CTCGGCGCTGTTTTCGGCGTTGTATGCGCTGGGAGTGATGCAGATCGTTATACGCGGCTTTGCGCGGCTGATGCAGGTGACGCTGCGGGTGAGCGGGGCCGAAAGCCTGAACGTCGCGGCTTCCGTGTTCATGGGGCAGACGGAAGCCCCGCTGACGATCCGGCCGTTTCTGCCCGGGGCCACGCGCTCTGAGCTGATGACGATTATGACCAGCGGCATGGCGCATGTTTCGGGCGGCATCATGGCCGCGTACATCCTGTACGGGATTGAAGCGAAGCACCTGCTGGCGGCGGTGATTATGACGGCGCCGGGCACGATTGTGATCGCAAAAATGCTGGTGCCCGAAACCGCGACCCCGGCGAGCGAGGGTACCGTGCACATGCCGCGGGACGAAGCCCATGCCGGCGAGAACCTGCTGGCGGCGATTGCGCGGGGCACGCTCGACGGCGGCCGGCTGGCGTTCAACGTGGCTATCATGCTGATTTCATTTTTGGCGTTGATCGCCATGGTCAACGGGGTGTTTGGGTGGGTGCATGGGCACCTCCTCTGGTTCCCGCGCTCGCTGGACGCGGTGCTGGGCGTGGTGGGCGCTCCGGTCGCGTGGCTGATCGGCATCCCGTGGCACTCGGCCCGGCTCGTGGGCAACCTGCTGGGCACGCGCATGGTGCTCAACGAGTTGGTGGCCTACCAGCTGCTGGGCGGCGAGCGGGCGCTGCTCGACCCGCGCTCGTTCACCATCGCGACCTTTGCGCTGTGCGGCTTTGCGAACCTGAGCTCGATCGGCATCCAGATCGGCGGCATCGGCGCGCTGGCACCCACGCGGCGTAACGAACTAGCGCGGCTGGGGGTGCGGGCCATGCTGGCCGGCACCATGGCCAACCTCATGTCCGCGTCGATCGTGGGCATGCTGCTCCGGTAGACTGGGGTCGCATGAGCGTGCCGGACCAGGAACCAAAAAGCGAGTGGGAGCGGATCGAGGAAGCCGCTGATTTTCTACGCGAACAGCTTGGATCGAAGGCCGAGGCCCAGGTCGGCATCGTTCTCGGCTCGGGGCTCGGGGCCTTTGCGTCGCGGTTGTCCGAGGCCGTCACGATCTCGTTCGCCGCCATTCCGCACTTTCCCGTTTCCACTGTGAAAGGGCATGCGGGACAGCTGGTCGCGGGCACCTTGGATGGCGTCGCCGTGCTGCTGTTGCAGGGGCGAGTGCATGGGTATGAAGGGCACTCCGCCAATGGGGTGGTGTTCGCAGTGCGAACGCTGGCGGCGCTTGGGGTGCGTGTACTGGTGCTGACCAATGCAGCGGGGGCGATTCGCCGGGACCTCGCGCCTGGGCAGCTGGTGTTGATCTCGGACCACATCAACCTGTCGGGCATGAACCCGGCTGCGGGGGGAACGCCCGGGATGCTAGGAAACGCCGCATTGCCTCGGTTTTTCGATATGAGCGAGGCGTACTCGCGCCGGCTGCGGGACCTCGCGCAGGGAGTGGGGGAGTTGGCCGAGGGAGTCTATGTGAGCGTGCCGGGACCGAGCTTTGAAACGCCTGCGGAGATCCGGGCGTTTCGGGCGATGGGCGCAGACCTGGTGGGGATGTCGACGACGCTGGAAACGATCGCTGCGCGGCAGGCCGGGGTGGAGGTGCTGGGGGTGTCGTGCGTGACCAACATGGCCGCCGGAGTGACGCCCGCTCCCTTGAGCCATGTCGAGGTGATGGACGTCGGCCGGGAAGCGGAAGGGACTTTGGCGGCGTTGCTGACGGGGTTTGTGCCGCGTGCGGCGGCCTTGCTGGCCCGCCATGAGGCACAGGTATGACCGCCGACGGGCTGCCGCCGGGGCCGTTCCCTCCCCGCCCGGTGCTGATCGCGATTGCAGGGGCTTCCGGGTCGGGCAAAACGACGCTGGCCGAGGAGCTGGCGCGCGAGTTGGAAGGGACGCACTTCCACCTGGACCACTACTACCGCGACCTGGGCCACATCGCTCCCGAGGAGCGTGCCGCGCGGAACTTCGATCACCCGGATGCGATCGATCACGAGCTGCTGCTGGAGCACCTTCGGGCGCTTGCCGGCGGGCTCGCGGTGGAGCAGCCCTGCTACGACTTTGCCCGGCACACCCGCATCCCGGGGCAGACGGTGCTGGTGCGCGAACCGCACGCCCTGCTCATCGACGGCATTTTCGCGCTGCACTGGCCGGCGGTGCGCGCCCTGGCCGCGCTGAAAGTGTATGTGGATACGCCGGACGCGATCTGCTATGAGCGGCGGCTGCGGCGCGATGTGCGCGAGCGTGGCCGTACGCCTGAGGGAGTTCTGAAGCACTACGCGGAAACCGTTCGACCGATGGCGGAGCGCTTTGTGCGGCCGTCGGCTCGTTGGGCGGACCTGGTGGTGGATGGGACGGCATCGCTGGACTGGTCAGTGGAGCAGGTGCTGGCGGCATTGCGAGTGGCAACGCCCGAGCTGGAGCCGGAGCCTGGCGGCGTGCTCGAGCCGGAAACGGAAGAGCCGCTCGGGTTTTTGTAGCGGATTGCGTCCGGCCTGTTGATCGCACGCAGGACGGGACCATGCCGGGCGGATTCCATTGGCCATGGGCTCCATCCAAAGAGCGGCTTACTGAATGCGATGGACAGAAGGAGACGGCCTTGGCGAACTTTGTGGTT
>CAXTYP010000382.1:0-2624 GCA_964248435.1 uncultured Acidobacteriaceae bacterium
ACCATGCCAATGCCGTGGAGCATGCCGCCGGCGACCACGGCCGTTTCGGGCACCGGCCCGCCCGGGGAGCGGGCCGCCACTGTCCAGGCGCCCGTGGTGAACTTTTCGAGCGGGATGCCGGCAAAGGCGATGGCCCCGAGCGGAAGGATGTACCCCAGGGCCACGACCACGCTGGCCGACAGCATGGCGATGGGGTAGTTGCGGACCGGGTCGTCCACCTCCGCCGCGACCGTTGAGGCATTATCCCAACCCATGTAGTTCCACATGGCGACCAGCACCGCCGTGCCAAAACTGGTACCGCCGGAGGGCCGGGCGGTCCACAAGCCGGGCGGAGCCGGATGCTCCAGTCCTTGGTGCACGGCAAAGCCCACCAGAACAACGAACGGCGAAAGCAGCAGGGCAAACATGGTCATGGAGCCCCGGCCGACGGAGGGCGCGCCGCGCAGGTTCCACACACAGCAGGCGGCAATCATTCCAAGCTCCCACGCGATTCCATGCCACCCGCGTGTCAGCTCCGGCAGCAGGCGGCCCAGGTACAAGGTGAACAGGGTGGGGTAAATTGCCATGTCGAAGACGCTGGCGATAAGTGAAAGCCACGCCTCCTGGAAGCCCCAAAACGGCCCCAGCGCTCGGCGCACCCACACGTAAAAGCCGCCTTCCTGCGGCAGCGCGCTGCCCAGCTCTCCGATCATCAGCGTGGTGGGCAGGGTCCAAACAAAAGGCAACATGCAAAGGATCAACAACGCGCCGCGATAGCCCGCGCCGCCCAGGATGTCTTCAATGCCGTAAGGTCCGCCCGACACCATGAAGTAAGTGGCGGCCATGAGCGGTAGCAGCTGGAGGCGTTTGGAGCGGGCGCGTGGTGGGGTGAAGGGTTGGCCTCCCTGCCGTCGCGGCCCAGGCGGACGCGCGTAACAGCAGGTATAGCAGACGAGGGAACTAGGGGATGCCCGGGGCATCGTGGATCATGACGTATTCATTTCGAGCGCGCAGCTTCGGCGGCGGACGGGAGTGTCCGTGCGTTCCCCGGCGCACGCACTGTTCACGTTTCGTTAAATGGAGCCGGGCAGCAAGAACTCCGCTTTGGAGCAGGAGTTCTTGCTATTTCCCGAGGTCGCTTGGGGATAGGTAGAGCGCTAGTCGAAGAAGCCCGGGTAGTCGCGTCCGACTGTGCCGTAAACCTCGACTTCTGTGGCGCTTTCACGGCTGGAAGCCTCCATCGTGCTGCCGGGGGAAAGCCGGACCTCGCCGCCATGGGCTTCAAGTACCCGCTCGGCTTCGTCGGCCCGGGCGCCCGCATGCACGGTCACGATCGCGCCTCCATGCCCGATGCGCTGCGACAGCGACTGGGCATGGCCGGGCTGCACGCCATAGCTCGAGAACGAGCGTTCAAAGGCCTGCTGGGAGTAGCGCCGCGGCGTAGACAGATCAAGATGGCCTTCGCCGGTGCCAAAGTCCTGAGCCTCGCGTTTGCGCTCGGCCCATAGGTCGTCCTTGCCGTAGGTGGGTGTGGCCGTTGTTCCGCGATCCTTGCTGCCCGCGCCACCAAACACGTGCTTCAGCTTGTCGCCCCAGCTTTCGTGCCGATTGGCCGTGCCCAGGTTGACGTGCTCGGCGCTGACGGGCGGGACGGAAGCTTCGAAGCTGCCCTGCGGCGGGGTGTTTCCCTGGCCGCGCACCTCGCTATCATGGGGTAGGCTGCTTGCGAGCTCTGTCGGCAGCCCGGTGTTGGACAAATCGCTGCCGGAGATGGGCCCGGGGCGGCCGGCTGCGTCAAACGGGGTACCGGCCCCGCCGCCGAGCGAGGCATACTGTACCGCGGCGGTGCCAGAAGCGGCACTGCTGGTGCCGGTGCGGCCGCCATGGATGGTGGTTTCCTGCAAAGTTGTGCCAAGCTCGCTGCGCAGGCTGCCGCCCACGTTGGGCGAGCGGTTATCGGTCACTGCACCGGGCTGCTCCCCTTGGGATCCGCTTCCCGAGCCGATGTGAAACGCCGCGCCGATCTCGGTCGGCAAAAACCCCGCATCGACCAGGGCGTTGATAGCACGGTGCGCATCCTGCCCCGTTGTGAAATAGCCGACAACAGCCGTGCCGGTCTGATTCCCAGGCTGGTTTCCGGTCTGATTTGTAAATGCTGCCATGGTGTGTGTGTCCCCCTTGGTTGAACTGCGGTTCGCAAGCCATGATGGCCGGATTGCGGCGCGGGTTCGGGCCTGGCCTCAACGGCCCTGCGCCCAATTAGGCTCAGATGCGGCCCGTGGACCCGGTGGCCGGAGAAATCGTACGGGAAAGGAAGGCTTCGGGCTATAATCGCGCTACGCGCTGGAGAGTTGGCCGAGTGGCTGAAGGCGGCGGTTTGCTAAACCGTTATAGGGTCAAAAGCTCTATCGGGGGTTCGAATCCCCCACTCTCCGCCATCGCCCTTAGAATCGGTGGCTTAGAAGCTTGGCTACCAAGTACGCATTGGCGCAGGTGACTCGGTATTTGCCTTCAGGGGATACTGTGAAGTCTGCTTCTCGACGCCTTTATGTTCGGTCCTACTGCTCCGACGGAAACGGGGTCTTTGTTTAGCCTGCTTTTGCTTCAAACGGTCGTTTGAGGCCACAGTTCGCCCTCGTCGAGGG
>CAXTYP010000383.1:0-2621 GCA_964248435.1 uncultured Acidobacteriaceae bacterium
CAAGTCTTTGACCGCTTTTTCCGCCAGGACGCATCGCGATCCCGCAAGACGGGCGGAACCGGGCTCGGCCTCGCCATCTCGAAGACCATCGTCGACGCGGCTGGCGGCGCCATCACGCTGACCAGCAACGCAGGGCAAGGGACCGAGGCGACCGTCACCTTCATGCAGCCTTAACCCGCGCGGGGAATACTACCGCTTGCACGAACCAGGAGTGTAACGATGAACTTTTTCCGGAAGCTTGGGCCTTTCAGCATCGGCGCGATCGCCTTCAGCGCGACCTTGGCCGCTCAGACCCCGTACCGCGTTCTCGATCATTGGAAGATCGGCGGTACCGGCGGATGGGACTACCTTACGGTCGACCCCATGGCGCATCGCCTGTACCTGACGCACAACAATCGCGTTGACGTCGTCGACACCGGCACCGGAAAGGTGGTCGGCGCCATCACGGGCCTGAAAGGCACGCACGGCGTCGCGCTCGATCCCGATGGCAAAATCGGATACATCTCGGATGGCGGCGCAAACGCTGTTGTGGTCTTCGACCGCAACAGCTTCGCCACCCTGGCCAGCATTCCGACGGGCACGAACCCCGACGGCATCGCATACGAGCCAATCACCAAAACCGTCTGGGCCTTCAACGGCCGGGGCAACAGTGTCAGCGTCATCGACACGCAAACCCGCGCCGTGGTGGCCACCGTCGCTCTTCCCGGAAAACCGGAGTTCCCGCAGGCCGACGGCAAGGGAACGGTCTTTGTCAACATCGAGGACAAGAACGAGATCGTGAAGCTCGATGCGGCCTCCCACACCGTTACGGCGACCTGGCCCCTTCCCGGCCTGGAGTCACCCTCCGGCCTCGCCTACGACCGGTACCACGAGCGCCTGTTCGCCGTGTGCGACGGCAGCAAGATGGCCGTGGTCGACGCGTCGACGGGCAAGCTGCTCGCCACGCCCGAGATCGGCGAACGCCCCGACGCCGCCGCGTACGACAGCCGCGACCAGCTCGCGTTCAGCTCCAACGGCAGCGGCACGCTGTCGGTGATTGATGCCGGTAACGGTTACAAACCGGTCGAGACCCTCCAGACCGAGCAGGGCGCCCGTACCATGGCCTACGACCCGCTCGCCGATCGCGTCTATCTCGCGACCGCTACCTTCGGCCCCCGCCCCGAGCCGACCGCCGCCAATCCGCGGCCGCGTCCCGCCGTCGTCCCCGACAGCTTTACCGTGCTGGTCGTCGGCCGCAAGTAAGCCCACACCCCATCCAACAACAGACCGCACCAGACCTTCGCGCACCACCGTTACATGCGCGCAGTGTCTGGTGCGTTGTGCCTGGTCAAAAGGAAGTAGAGCGCCGGCGTCAGCACCAGGCTCAGCAGCATGGAAAGCAACAGGCCGCCGATCACCGCGATCGCCAGTGGCTGCAGCATCTGCGATCCAGCGCCCAAAGCGAACGCCAGCGGAAGCATTCCCGTGACCGCGGCGATGGCCGTCATCAGGATCGGCCGCAGCCGCCGCCGCGCCGCATGGAGCATCGCGGAGCGCGCGTCCGCACCCCGCGCACGAAAGGTCTCATCCGCATCCAGCAGAAGAATGCCGTTCTTCGCCACGATGCCGATCACCATGATGAGGCCCATGAACGACGCAACGTTGAAGCTCGTTCCCGTGACCAGCAGCGCCGCCACAACGCCTCCGATCGAGAGGATCGAGGAGGCCAGAATCGCCAGCGGGGCGGCAAAGTTGCGGAACTCCGTCAGAAGAACGCCAAACACCAGCACCAGCGCCAACGCCAGAACCCGCACGAGCTCCGCAAACGACTTCTGCTGCTCCTGATATGTCCCGCCGTATTCCACGCGAACGCTCGCCGGCAGGTGCATGGCTTGCACTCGCGTCTGCACGCGCTTGACCGCGGTTCCCAGGTCCGTCCCCTCCAGGCGTCCGGTCACGACGACGAGGCGCTGCAGGTTTTCCCGCAGGATCTCGGTTTGCGGCGGAAGCTGCGTCACGTTGGTCATGGACCCAAGCGAGGCCGTCCGTCCGGTCGCGGAGTTGAAGACCGTGTTGCGGATTGCGTCCAGGCTCGCCCGCGTTTCCTCGCCCAATCGCACACGGATCGTGTATGGCCGGCCGCTCGCGACCAGCGGATCGTTTACCGTCACCCCATCCAGAATCGAGGTCGCGTCCTCGGCAACCTCGGTGGGCGTAAACCCGAGTCGAGCGGCCAGCTGCGGATCCACCTGAAAGCTCGTCGCCGGCCCACTGACGGTGTTCTCAATGCCGTTCTGCACATCCACCACACCGGCGACCTTGCCGATCTCGCCCGCCACCCGCGGCCCCAGCTCCTGCAACAGCTTCGGGTCATCGGTGTACAGCTTGATCTGAATCGGCTCGGGCGCGTTCGACAGATCGCCGATCATGTCCTGCAACACCTGCACAAACTCAACATCGAGCGCGGGGATTTTCTGCTTGATCTCCGCCCGCACGTCGGCCATCACATCGTCGATGCCGCGGCTGCGCTTCCGCTTGAGGTTTACGCTGAAGTCGCCGCGATTGGCTTCCGTGACAGCGGCAAGCCCGAGCTGCAGCCCCGTTCGGCGGCTGGTGCTTTCCACCTCCGGCGTCTTTGCCAG
>CAXTYP010000384.1:0-2615 GCA_964248435.1 uncultured Acidobacteriaceae bacterium
GCTTCAGCACGGCATCGCCCGCGCCCGCCGCGGGACCAAAGCTGCCCTGCACGGCCCCTGCCAACGCTTTCATGGCAAGGGAATGCATGCTTTGCCGGACATCGGCTTCGTCCGACAGGCTCGGCCAGCTATAGCGGAAAGAACGCGGCTCGTCCGGGCGAATATCGGAAACGGCGACGGTGGCGGCCACCGGGACGGGCTGTGGGCCGGCGGCCGCGAGCGGGTCGCCCGGCTTGGCCGCAGACGGACTTGCACCCGGATTTGCACCCGGGTGAAGGGGCGAGTCGGACAGCAGGGCAGGCTGCGCGCGTGTGTTGTCGGCCACCGCGCCGTAACGCAGGTGCGGCCGGTCGGGGTCGGGTGCCGCGGCTGTCCCGGCGCTTGGGTCGGCATGGCGATGCAGGGTGGGGCGGTCAGGGTCCGGTGCGCTGGATGCAGTGTCGGTGGAGGCGTCGGCATGCCGGTGAAGGGTCGGCCGATCGGGGTCTTGTGCCGGGGTACTGGAAGCCGTATCGGTTTCCTTGCGATGCAGGGTGGGCCGGTCTGGGTCTGGCGAGGCGTCCGATGGAGCGTTTGTTGTGGTGCCCGGTACTGAGGAGCCCGAAGCAGTGTCCGCGTCTTTGCGATGCAAGGTCGGGCGGTCTGGGTCCGGTGCGGGGCTGCTGCCCGTTTCACTTCCTGAGCCGGAGCCACCTGAGCCGGTGTCACGACGATGCAGGGTTGGTCCATCACTTCCGCTGCTGCTGTCTCCGGTGCCCGCGGGGTCGGTTTTACGGTGGAGGGTCGGGCCGCTGTCGGTTTGGGAGGAGCTGTCCTTGGCGGGATCTTTCGGGGATCCGGCGGATGCTTCTCCGGCCTTGCCCTTGCCGGCACCACCGGTCAGAACGGGCAACTGCCGCGCGGTGTGGAGCTTGGGCGGAGGCGGCGGGGCGGCTTCTGGCTTGACTCGACCCAAACCGACCCACGAACCATTGAGTTGTGAGGCTGAACCTACATCGAACAAACCCTGCGGCAACCCGCTCTGCTCCAACACATACTGCGTGCCGGGGGCGACGGCCAGCGGCTCGGGCCGAGCAAGGTACAGGCTGCCCGGTTGGTAATGCTCGCCGTCCCAAACGGCGACGGGCACCAGGCGGCTCGCATTCGGCTTCAGCAGGGAGCCGGTGTACTGGTAAACGGCGATCGCCCGCAGCACGGGCTGCTTGCTTTCGGCGACCTTGCCCACATACTGCGCTTGCACCGTGCCTGCGATCGAGAGCAACGCTGTGGCCAGGCTCAGAACAGGGCGGAGCCGTTGCAGTGAAGAAAACGGATTGGAAAAGTAACCGGCCATTCTGTCCTTTATTGGACGCGCCCTGGGTACGGATGGACGCTCTGGATCGGAACAGGCTGTTTTCGCATCCAGACACAAGGACGCGCCGCAGGCGCCGAGGAGACCTTTGCATGATCGATCTGCACACGCCCGTGCCGGACTTTACGCTGAACGACGATACGGACCAGCCTCGTTCGCTCGGGGAGTTCAACGGAAAGCCGGTAGTTTTGTTTTTCTATCCCAAGGCCGACACGCCTGGCTGCACGATCGAGGCCTGCGGCTTTCGCGATACATTCCTCCAACTGCAGGGAGCGGGCGTGGTGGTGCTGGGGATCTCGCGTGACACAGCCAAGGCGCAGGCGAAATGGAAAGCGAAATACGAGCTGCCGTACACCTTGCTGGCCGATGTGGATGCCGAGGTTTGCAACCTCTTCGGCGTGCTGAAGGAAAAGAACATGTACGGCAAAACGGTAAAGGGGATTGAGCGGTCGACTTTTTTGATCGCGCCGGACGGCACGCTCGCCCGGGTTTGGGAAAAGGTCAAGCCCGAGGGCCACGCGGAAGAAGTCCTGGCGGCGATCAAAGAGCAGGGATGAGGTGCGGCAGCGTTGTTTTCTTCGCAGGGGCCCATGAACAGCGAAGGCGCATGGCCGCCGGTGGTCCGAGACGGTCTTTTGGCCGCGCCCGATATCGTCGCGCGAGCCCTGCTGGGCACTCGTCTCCTACGAAAGCTGGGCAACGAGACGCTGGCCGGACGTATTGTCGAGACCGAGGCTTACTTCGGCGCGGGTGACCCGGCGGCCCACGCCCATGCCGGCCGCACCGCCCGCAACAGCGTTTTGTGGGGGCCTCCGGGACACGCGTACGTGTACTTCATCTACGGCATGCACGCCTGCCTCAATGTGAGTTGCGAGCCTGAGGGCAGCGCGGGCTGCGTGTTGATCCGGGCGCTTGAACCCCTTGCCGGGCTGCCGGCGATGGCGGTCCTGCGAAAGCTAGCGCCGAGGGCGCCGGCACGCCTGCTCACCAGCGGTCCCGGGCGGCTTTGCCAAGCGCTCGGCATCACCCGCGCCGCACTGAACGGGGCGGACCTGCTCCACCCCGCAGGCGAACTGCAGCTGTGCGAAGCGGAGCCCGGCTACACCTCGGGCGAAGTCGCGGTCACACCCCGCATCGGCATCACCAAGGCGGCGGAGCGGCCCTTGCGCTTTCTGCTGCGAGGGAACGGGTTTGTCTCCGGGCCTAAATTGCGGGCCTAAAGTGCGCTGGCGGAGGGATTCGGCAGCAGGAGATTGTCGATCAG
>CAXTYP010000385.1:0-2611 GCA_964248435.1 uncultured Acidobacteriaceae bacterium
CCCAAGATGTGCTGCCGTCGTTCGAGCCCGTTCCCCTCGGCGAGGGCTGGCCCCCTTTGCTGCAGAGCCGGCGTTCCCGGGGCATGTGAATAGAGGGGGAAGCCACCAACCCCCCCGGCCCCTTTAAGGCTCGCGGCCTGTCGATGGCCGTGCCCATGGCCCGCCACTACGGCTTGCGGAAGCTCGCGGTGCCCTCGGCCGGCAATGCCGCAGGCGCGCTGGCGGCCTATGCGGCGGCCGCCGGGATCGAGGCGCACATCTTTATGCCGCGCGACGTGCCCCTCGCCAACTACCTGGAATGCGTCGCCTATGGCGCCCACACCACGCTGGTCGACGGCCTGATCTCCGACTGTGCACGCATCGTAGGGGATCGCAGGGAAGCCGAGGGCTGGTTCGATATCTCGACCGTCAAGGAGCCCTTCCGGGTCGAAGGCAAGAAGACGATGGGCTACGAGCTGGTGGAGCAGTGCGGCTGGGAGTACCCGGAGGCTGTCTTCTATCCGACAGGCGGCGGCGTCGGCTTGATCGGCATGTGGAAGGCTTTTGACGAACTGGAGCAGCTGGGCTGGGTGCGCGGCCGGCGCCCAAAGATGATCGCGGTGCAAAGCTCGGGCTGCGCCCCGGTCGCGCGCGCTTTTCGCGAGGTGGAACCGGCTTCGAAGTTCTGGGACGGTGCGGCAACGTTTGCCAGTGGCCTGCGCGTCCCCAAGCCTTACGGCGACTCGCTGGTGCTCGACATTGTGCGCCAGTCCGGCGGCGTGGTTCTTGACTTTCCGGATGCGGAAATCCTGCGCTCGCTGCTGGACTGGTCCAGGCACGAAGGGCTGCTGCTGTCGCCTGAGGGCGCGGCCGCGACCGCGGCCTACGACCACCTGCTCGCCTCAGGATTTCTGAACAAAATGGACAAGGTGGTCTTGTTCAACACCGGGGCGGGCCTGAAGTACACCGATCTGATCGCGGAGCAGATGAGCCTGAGCCGCCCCGCCAGGCTCCCCGAGCGCATGCCCGTGGGCGGCATCATCACGCCGCAATAGGCGATCCGCCGAACCATAGGCAATTTACTCGCGAATTGGGTGATAAGCCAATTCGCGAGTAAACTTACTACGCATGGACTCACTCAAAAACCCATTCTCTCCGGGCGCGGGCAATCAGCCACCGGAGTTAGCCGGGCGCTCTGAAGTACTTGCGCAAATTGAAACTTCGCTAGCACGTGTCAAGGCAGGTGCGTTTAGTAGAAGTTCCATCCTTGTGGGCTTGCGAGGCGTTGGAAAAACGGTTTTGCTTAACAAGGCCTTTGAGTTAGCCGGCGAGTTTGGATATCAAAGCCTCTTTGTGGAAGCGCATGAGGATAAAAGCTTGCCTGCCTTGCTCGCTCCGCAGCTGCGCGGCCTGCTGCTTCGCTTGAACAGTCAGGGATTTACGGGGAAAACACAACGCGCACTGCGTGTGTTCAAAAGCTTCGTGAGCGGTGCCAAGCTGAAGTTCAATCTCAGTGGCGATTTCGGAATGGAACTGGGCATTGACGCCGAGCCCGGGGCTGCGGACAGCGGAGACCTGGAGCACGATCTTGGAGAGCTGCTAGTTGCAACAGCAGAGGCTGCTGCCTCGAAATCCGTACCGGTTGCCTTGTTCATCGATGAGTTGCAGTACTTGTCAGAGGTAGAGATGAGCGCCCTGATCATGGGGCTCCACCGAATCTCTCAGCGCAACCTTCCACTTACGATGTACGCTGCCGGCCTGCCACTGGTACTCGCCTTGGCGGGACGTTCGAAATCCTATGCTGAAAGGCTATTTTCGTTTCCTGCCATTGGAGTTCTGGACCGGCAAGCAGGCAGGCAGGCCCTTGTTGCCCCGCTCCATGCAGCAAAAGTCTCGATTGAGGAGTCGGCGCTCGAAGCCATTCTCCGAACCACGGAACGATATCCTTACTTTCTGCAGCAGTGGGGCTACGAATCCTGGAATGCGGCATCCGGCTCGCCGATCACCGCCCAAGACGTGGAAGTGGCGACGGGATGTGCTATCCGGCAGTTGGATGAAAGCTTTTTTCGTGTTCGGTTTGATCGACTTTCCAAGCGCGAAAAAGAATTTCTGTTCGCGATGGTGCGGACCGGCAGCGCAACGCCACGCTCCGGCGACATCGCGGACCAGCTTGGTATCAAGCCGACCTCGCTTGGTCCACTGCGAAGCTCGCTAATTCGCAAAGGTATGATCTACAGCCCCGCGCACGGCGACAATGCGTTTACCGTGCCCTTGTTCAACGAGTTCTTGAAAAGACAAATCGGGCCGTGATGGAGGCAGGCTCAGTAACCGTTCTCCACCAGGTACGGTACCGTCACTTCAAACGCATGATCGCCCGCCGTATCCCGCGCCGCCACCTCGGTCCACTCAGCTTTTTGTTCCGTGCCCCGGCCGGGGTTAAGCCCGTTCTGCACTGCCAGTTTCATCAAAACATCTGCTTCCAGGTTGACCGGCGAGCCCGGCTTGAGCGTATGGAGGTTCGTGGCTTCATAGGTGTGCGGAATCACCGCCACGTGGAGTTCGCCCGAGCCCGTCGGCGTGTCGTCATTCGCGTCGCGCTCGCCAAACCAGCGCGCCACCGTCAGGCTAATAC
>CAXTYP010000386.1:0-2609 GCA_964248435.1 uncultured Acidobacteriaceae bacterium
AAGCTTTGAAAGATAAAGCCGATCTCCTGGTTGCGGATGCGTGAGCGCTCGGCAAAGGAAAGGTTGGCGACCGGCTTGCCGTTGAGCTCGTAGCCGCCGCCGGTCGGCGTGTCGAGCAGCCCGATGATCGACAGCAGCGTCGATTTACCGCAGCCCGAAGGGCCCGACATCGCGATGTACTCACCCCGATCGATGCGGAGGTGTATGCCCGAAAGCGCATGCGTTTCCACTTCGTCGGTGTAGAAAACCTTTTCGAGTGCTTCGATCCTGATCAGTGCTTCATCCATCGTGTTCCCCTTCGCTGGTGAAAATCAGTTCAAACGAACCCGGTCCACGTTGTCCCAACGGGACATGTCGGACAGGATCACGGTGTCGCCCTCGTGGACGCCGCCCTGCACCTGGATGGCATTGACCGACGCGCGCCCAACGCGGACCGGCACCCGCAGCGCTTCCTTGCCGTCTGGGGTCAAGCGGAACAGGCTGATGGTGCTGTTCTCGTTGCCGAACGCGGGGCGTCCGACATAGAGCACGTCGGCCAGCCGGTCGAGGTCGATCGTGCCGTCGACGCTCAGGTCCGGCCGTGCGCCCTGCGGCAGCGCCCCGGTCAGCTCTACGTCCACGGTGACGGTTCCGTTCAACACCGCCGGATCGATGCGCGAAACCTTGCCGGCGATCGTTCCGTTGTGGGTGTCAATCTCTGCCGGCTGGCCCAGCTGGATGTCGCGGGCCTGGGTTTCGGCGATCTTGAGCGAGGCTTTCAGTTGGTCGGGCTGCACGACCTTGGCCAGCGTGGTGCCGGGCAGCACGTGCTCGCCGACCTGGTGCGGCAGCTCCACCAGCACGCCGCCGATGCCGGCACGGACCTCAAGTGCCGCCTGCTGCCGCTGCTTGAGTGCGAGCAGCGCGCGTGCTTCGTCCACCCGGGTCTGCTGCACTTCCAGCTGTGTCGCAATGGCCTTCTCGTTGACCGTCAGCCGGTCGGCCTCTATGCCGTCGCGGGTTTTCAGCTCGTCGGCCTTGCCTTGTGAAGCGCTGTAAGCCAGCCCGGAGATCACGCCCAGGTCGTACAAGGCCTTGTCGGTCTGTGCCTGCTTTTGTGCCTGCGTATGATCGGCCGTTACCGTCGCCGCGCCGGCGCGCTCGGTCATCATGTCGCTGCGCAGTTTCGCCTGCAGGTTCGTGTACTCCACCTGCGCGGCTTTCAGGCTGAGCTGCGCGGTCAGCAGCTCCTGCTCCAGCTGCGGGTCCGTCAGGTCCATCACCACGGTGTCGGGCTGCACCCGGGCGCCGGGCAGCACCCGCAGGCGCACCACCGTCGCTTCGGTTTCCGCCGGAATCAGCCGGATGCGATCTTCGCGCGGGGTAAGCGTGCCGATGCCGCGCACCTGGCGCACCATGGGTCCGCGTTTCACGGTATCGGTCCACACCGTGCCCCGGTCCACGCTTGGAGCTGCCGGCTTCAGGCGGGTCACGGCAAAGCCCACGGCTGCAATCAGCAGCAGGGCAGCGACGGCCAGCAGCGAGCGCTGGCGATTTTTCTTGCGTTTCAGGTCGGGCCGGGCGATATCCATCACTCGGAAATACGAGCAAACGACGTGCCATCGTTCCATGCCTGTAAGTTGTTGAATCTTAACGGAGACTGTTAACGCTAGAAAGGACGGCGTGTCCATGGCCGGACAGGGGTGTTCGTTTTTGAACACGTTTGCCCATGCATGCCAGGCAGTCCGTGTCACTTCGCTCGGGCGCAGTTCAAAGGTGGAATCCGGCACCCCGAAGGCCTACAATCATGGTATGTCGCAACAGGGGAATTTTCTTCCGCAAGGTTCTTATGGTGTTCTGAACGGCGGCCGTGTCATCGGGCAGACCGACACAGCATCCCGCCTGCTGGCCAAGGTTCTGGGCATGGTCAGCGTGGCGTTCGCGCTCACCGCGGCGGGCAGCTACGTCTCGCTCTCCATCGCTCCCGGTCTCGCGCTCATCGCCATGCTGGTCAGCTTCGGGCTGCTGTTCGCCATTCGCGGCGCGCGCGGCAACGCATCGCGCCAGCTCACGTTGTTTTATACGTTTGCACTGCTTGAGGGCGTGGGGCTCGGCCCGACCATCCGGCACTACCTGGGCCACGGCGGCCCGCACCTGATCGGCACTGCTGCCATGACCACCGGCATCGGCCTGGCGATGCTCGGCACCTTCGCCTATGCGGTCTCGGTCAACTACCGCAAGGTCAGCGCGATCGGCTCCGTGCTGCTGATCGGGGTGCTCGTGCTGTCGCTCGCGACCCTGTTCTTTCACGTCGTGCAGCCTTCCACGATCGACTGGATGATCCTGGGCGTGTTCTCGATCCTGACGGTCGGCGACTTCGCGCGGATCCGGGCCGGCGGTGCCGGTGCGACCGCGGTGGAGCTAGCCTTGTCGATCTTTCTCGACGGCTTGAATATCTTTCTCGCCGTGCTGGACCTGTTTGGCAATCGCGGCCGCGACTAACTCGACTTACGGCAGCTGGAAAGCGAGGGCGCGATCTCCGGATCGCGCCCTTGCTTTTGAACGCCGGCTTCAGACGCATTTCGCTCAATGATGGTTCGTGACAGCAGAGCGCGGCCGAACTTCCCACA
>CAXTYP010000387.1:0-2603 GCA_964248435.1 uncultured Acidobacteriaceae bacterium
CCATGCTGCCGTTCAGTGTAGCGTCTTTGCGGCAATAAAAAGCCGGCCCAGGCGGGCCGGCTTTGGTTGCTAAACAGAGCTATTCTAGCTGGTCTGTGATGCGCGGAAGTACTTGGCCACCGTCGACACAAACGGCTTTGCTGCTTCCGGCGGCAACACATCGCCCTTCAGGATCTGCTCAAACGAGTGGGGCTGCCCATAAAACGCCGTGGTGTCGTCGGTGTTTTCCGTGACGGCGATGCCGTTGAGGTCAATTCCGGCGAACAAACCTTTCGCGCGGGACCAGGTCAGCAGCTCCGATTGGAGCTTCCAGTTTGTGGCTGCCTGCGTGTCGCGTCCCACAGGACCCGCCGCCGCCGATGCATCGCCGCCGATCTTGAACTTGCTCTTCAGCAGGTCCTGGAAGCCCTTCTGGTTCACAGCCACTAGCACCAGGTCCGTACCCTGCCCGCCGATCTGGAAGCCGAACGAACCGCCCGCCATCTGGATAAATGCCGGGGCGCTCCAGCCATGGCCCGTGCGGCACGTCACCACGCCCTGCCCGTACTCCGCCCCAAAGATAAACGCACCCTTGATCAGTCCGGGCACCACGCCTACGCAGGTTGCCTGCTGCAGAATGGAGGTCGGAATCGACTTGTCCGGTGTTGCCATGATCTCGTTCAGCGTGGCCGTCGCGGCGTTCAGGCGCTTGTCCAGGTCAGCTTTATCCTTGGCGGCAAACGCCGGCAGCGTCATCGCCGCCATTGAAACCACCGCAAACATCTTCTTCAATCCCGTCATGTATCCCTCCGAAGTCCGATCTCTACCGTGCGGATCGGCCCAAATGCTTTCGAGGCAGTGAGATGCACGAATGTGATTCAAGGCAGTCCCATTCTGGACACATACGATCCAGACTTCCCCGGCGTAGCGCTACGGTAACCACACAAAAAAAGAGGGGTTGGTTTGCGGTTTAACCCGCTCCCCAACCCCGTTCCCCAGATCTGCGTTGTTACTGATTACTTTGTATAGCCTTTTGGATAGCAGCGCAACGTTACTAACGTGGTAATCCTGTGGAAAAGTATCGGAACTATAGTTTAGGCAGCACGATGCCCTGCTGGCCCTGGTATTTTCCCCGCCGGTCCGCGTAGGACACCTCGCATGGCTCGTCCGACTGGAAGAACAGGATCTGGCACAAGCCCTCGTTGGCGTAGACCTTGGCTGGTAGTGGTGTTGTGTTGGAGATTTCCAAAGTCACAAAGCCCTCCCACTCCGGCTCAAACGGGGTTACGTTGACGATGATGCCGCAGCGCGCATAGGTCGACTTTCCAACGCAGATCGTCAACACATCGCGAGGGATCCGGAAGTACTCGACCGACCTGGCCAGGGCGAAGGAGTTCGGTGGGATAATCACCGAGTCCGCATGGACCGTGACAAAAGAGCGCTCGTCGAAGTTCTTGGGGTCAATCACCGCGCTGTTCACATTGGTAAAGATTTTGAACTCGTCGGCGACCCGGAGGTCGTAGCCGTACGACGACAGCCCGTAGGAGATGACGCCTTCTTTGACCTGTTTCTCGCTGAACGGCACAATCATGCCGCGTTGCGTGGCTTCCGACCGAATCCAGCGATCACTCTTGATGGACATGAGGCTCCGCACGCAGGCGCCCGCCCGGGAAAAGCCCGGGGCCTGCGTTTTTGTTGGGGACGAGACTGTCTCGAATCTGCATCTTACGGGAGGCAGACCCGCTCCGCAAAGCGCGAGCCATCCCCCGGGCGAGACAGGCGAACGCATGATCAAGCAGGACATCATCCAACAGGTCATCGAAAGAACCGGCCTCCCTCGAACCAAGGCGGAAGCCGCCGTCGACACCATCGTGGAACGGCTGAAGCGGGCCATGACCGAGGGCGAACGCATCGAGTTGCGCGGCTTTGGGGTGTTCAACGTCCGGCCTCGCAAGACCGGCATCGGCCGCAATCCCCGCACCGGCACCGAGGTGACCATCAGTCCCGGCCGTGCCGTCCGCTTCAAACCCGGTAAGGAACTGCACCTGATCGAGTAACGGCAACGGGTCGGGGCTGTTGCGCTACATCAGGCTCACGGGGTCCACGTCGATGATCAGGTTGCGCCGGGAAATGCCTGCCTGCCCCGCATAAACCGCGGCCCCATGCAGGGCAGCCCTCAAGGCACTTCGCGAGTCGGCACGCACCACCAGGTGAAAGCGGTAGATCCGCTTGATTTTCGACAGCGGGGCCGAGGCAGGCCCCATCACCCGCACCCCGGGCAGCGGCGTCGCCCGAAACCACCCACCAAGCTTTCCAGCCCAGTCTGCCGCTTCTTCCAGTTTGTAGCTGTGCACCACGAGATTGGCGAGCACCGCAAATGGCGGGTAGTGCATATAGCGACGCAGCTTCATCTCGCGGCCGGCAAACAGCAGGTAGTCGTGGTGCGCCGCGCACTCGATCGCCGGGTGTTCGGCATGATAGGTCTGCACCAGCACGCGGCCCGGCTTGTCGCCACGGCCCGCACGGCCTGAAACCTGGGTCAGCAGCTGAAACACTCGCTCGGAGGCGCGAAAATCCGGCAGCCCTAGCGCATGGTCGCACCCCACCACGCCCACCATCGTGAC
>CAXTYP010000388.1:0-2593 GCA_964248435.1 uncultured Acidobacteriaceae bacterium
AGCTGCTCCAGCTGCCGTGCGCGATGTGCCGCCGTGTGCTCGGCCAGCACGCGCTCCCGGGCACGCGCCGCCATGCGCTGCAACTCGTCCGGCGTGGCATCAAGCGCCTGCAGAATGTCCGCGCGGCTGCGAGCAAATAGGATCTCCTCGCCCGGTGCAAAAAAGTGGTCCAGCCCTTCCCATACGTCGCTGACCAGTGGCGCGCCGCAGGCCGCTGCCTCAAACAAGCGCCCCGAAGGGCACCAGCCATAGGTGGCCATGGCTTCGCGTGTGATGTTGAGCGTAAGGCGGCTGGATGAAAAGAAAGTGGGATGGAGCTCCGGCGGCACATGCCGGACGAAAAACAGGTTCGGCTCCCAGGGGAAGTCCTGGGGATACATGGTGCCCCCGATCAGGAAACGCTGCCCGGGCCTTTGGCGCGCCGGTGCCAGCAACAACTCTTCGAGCCCCGGCTGGCGGTCGGCGGCATAGGTGCCCAGGTACGACAGGTCCGCCTGGAACGCCGGGTCCTTCACTGCCGGATGGTGCGCATCCGGGTCCACAAATCCGTACAACGGTGCGACCAGGCGCGCCCCTAAACGCTCGCGGAGGGCCACAAGCGCGCGGCCGCCCGTATAACTCAGGACCAGGTCAAAACCGCCCAGGCCCTCCGCCGGCAGGTAGTCCACGACTTTGCCGTTGTCCAGCGCCGACAACGTAACCGGTGTATCCAGGTCATAGAAACACCGGATGGCTACTGGCGAGCCAAGCACGGTCGCGCACACGGCCGCGCCGTCCGGGCAGTAGCTCGTCACGATCGCCCCATCGGCTTCGCGCAGGGCGCGGCTGATCCGTTTTTCATCGGTTTTCAGGTCATGGTAGAGCGCCAGCTCCACTCCTTTGGGTGCTTGCCAGCCGTCGCGGTTTTCCGCGTAGAAAGGCATGTCCTTTTCAAAGAAAGTAACCTGGTGCCCTTGCCGTGCGAGGGCCCGCAGCAGGCCTCTCCATAGCGTCGCGTGCCCGTTGCCCCACGAGGATGACAGCGCCAGTCCAAAAATCGCAAGCTTCATGTGCCGGTTACGATGTCGGGCTGCTTCGGGGCGTTTCCTGCTTTGTACATTGCCGGCTCACAATTGTATTGGCCGGGCAGCCAGGCCGCGGGATAAGGCGCTATTTTGCTGCCGAGCCTGCAAGCAGTTCCCGTAACTCTGCTATAGTTTGGCAGTGGGGTGAACCCAGCCACCCTGGCATGGCAGTGATGGATGCTGCCGGTGCCGCACCTGTTGGGGGACGTAGCTCAGTTGGTTAGAGCGCTGCCCTGTCACGGCAGAGGTCGCGGGTTCGAGCCCCGTCGTCCCCGCCACTCCCGCCGCTCTCCCACGCCCGCCGCTCTCATGGCGAGCTTCCTCTGGAGCCCGGCCTTTTTCTCGCGAGTTATGCCGGAGACGGCGCTTCACAATGGGCATGGGCGAGTGTCTTACCACTGTCCAGAACCGACCGGTCAAGGTCGCCGTCTTCAACAACGGATCACTTCCGTTCGTTGAGGTGGAACCGAAGCTCCTGAGTTGGACCTGTGCAAACGCATTCAGCAGCTTTCGCACCAGCGGCCTAGCCCCATCGTGGTCCCTGCCATTCACCAGTTGCGCACCAGTGCCGCAGCGCTTTTCACCAGAGATTTCGGCGCCCAACCTGAGGTGCAGAGCTGCATTTCAGCCTGGTCGACAATGAGCGCTCCGGGCGGCTTGGTGCCGCGGGGTTTGGCACGTTCTGAAGTGCATTTGCTGCGGCGCCTGCATGAACACCTGCCCCATGTACCGGCGTAGCGGCGGCCCTTCCTGCGCGCGACTTACTCCGGCCGCATCGGCATCATCCTGATCCGGGCTCCGACATGCAAAAGTAACGCGAACTCCCATTCCACTCGTTTCTGTGCGGCCGTTGTTCCGAGGTTTGCTCAGCGTCCGGCGACATCGAAAGCGGCCATCATTATGAAGCGCAGGGCGCGAGGAGCCTCACCGTGCCGCTGCTGCTTCGAAGTGAATCATGATTGTAAGTGCAACTTCGGTTTGCAGGTGGGCTGGATAACTTGGCCTGCAAAGAACTTGTCTTATCCGGAAAGCCGCCCTGGCTCTCTCCTTGTCTTTAGTTTTGGAGAAGTTCGTAAGGAGAGCTGCCCTTACCCACATAAGAGCCCCGAAACCCGCAAGACCAGGAGTCACCATGTCGTACGTCGAAGACACGCAGATCAAAGATGGTCACTACAAACCAGGAACGCTGCTCGATGACGGCAAGGGGCGTGTTGAATTCGATTCCATGGGGCAGGTCAAGGTGCCGGCGGATCGCCTGTGGGGCGCGCAAACCCAGCGTTCGCTGATCCATTTCTCGATCGGCAACGACCACATGCCCATCGAGGTCTACCACGCCTATGGCTATGTAAAGAAAGCGGCCGCTGTTGTAAACGAAAAGCTGGGACGCTTGCCCAAGGAAAAGGCCGACCTGATCGTGGCTGCTGCCGATGAAGTGATTGCCGGCAAGCTCGATGAAAACTTTCCGCTCTTTGTGTGGCAGACCGGCAGCGGCACGCAAAGCAACATGAACGTGAACGAGGTGATCTCGA
>CAXTYP010000389.1:0-2581 GCA_964248435.1 uncultured Acidobacteriaceae bacterium
CCTCCCCAATACCTGCTTTTCCGTCGAGCCCGGCATTTACCTCGATACCTTCGGCATCCGCTCCGAAATCAACATGATCACCTCCGCTTCCGGCGCCGTCGTCACCGGCCGCATCCAGCGCGAGCTCGTGCGGATCTGACTTGGGTAGGCGTTCCATCGCGAGCCGCATCGCTGCCCTGCTCTGGCTCGGCTGCCTCCAGTTCTTTGTTTGCGAGCAACTCGCCCGCCTCGGCTGGCAGGGCCACTACAGCCTGCGCACCCGCTACATCAGCGACCTCGGCAACGTCGGCTGCACCGCCCTCACCTGCTCCCACTTCCACGCGCTTATGAACGCGTCCTTTGCTGCCCAGGGCGTCCTGATCGCGGGCGGTGCCCTGCTGCTGCGGCGCTCGCTCCTGCCCCGGCTTTCCGGCGGCCTCGCGTGCGCCCTGCTTCTGCTCTCCGGTCTTGGCGTTTCGACCCTTGCATACGCCCCGTCCAATGTGGACGCCAACCTCCATCTCTCGGCGGCCCGGCTCCACCTAGCCTGCGGCGCCCTGGCCATGCTGTGCGCCGCGCTTGCCATCCGGCTCAACCACCGCAGGCTGCCTGCCTGGGCTACCACCGTAGCCCTCGCCGCCCTTGTCTGCGGCGCGGTCGCGACCCTTGGCGACCTCCTACTCGTCTTCGGCGGCAGCCCCCTGCAATCCGTCCAATCCGTGCTGGGCGTCGGCACCATCGAGCGCTTAGCCGCTTACCCGCTGCCCCTCTGGCTCGCCTTTGCCGGCGCCCTGGCCCTTCGCGCTCAAACGCGGCCGCCAACCCGGTGATTTATAGTGAAGAGCGATGCCGGACTCACAGCAAAGCCCTCCCGTTTCGCTTGCCCTGCTGCTGGGCTGGTTGATCCCCGGAGCAGGCCACCTGCTCACTCGCCACTGGATTCGCGCCCTGCTGCTTTTTCTGGCCATCGTTTCCATGTGGACCCTCGGCATCACCATGAACGGCCACCTGTACCTGCCGGGCGGCGGCGACACGCTGTCCTTGCTGGGCTTTGTCGGCAACCTCGGTGCCGGCCTCCTGTACCTCATCGGCTTCACCGGCGACCTCGGCCGCAACGTCGTCCAGGTGGCTACCGCCGATTACGGTACCAAGTTCATTCTGGTCGCCAGCCTGCTCAACGTCATTGCCGCAGTCGACGCCCACAATCTCCGCATCGGCCGCAAGCCCAACGGGTATGTGGGCCGTCGCGTTCCGGGTCCCGTGTCCCCGGCCACCGGCGCGGCAGGCAGCACGATCGCAGGCAACCGGGCAGCCACACGATGAGCTACAGCCCTTCGCACTTCACCGCCGTGCTCCTGTTCGCCACGTTTGCGTCCGTCGTGTTCGGCATCACCCAGCGCGCCCATCCCCGCGCCATGCTGCGCTACGGCCTAAGCTGCTGGGTTGCCTTTGTCGGCGTCGTGGTCGCCGGCTCCTGGATCATGTACTTCATCCACCACTAGCAGTGCGCTATGGCCGCGGCACAGCCTGCGGCCCTTCGCCGGCCCGTGCGCTCGTCCACACCATCGCGTCAAACGTGTGCTGCTCCGTAAAGCCCACCCGCTCATACAGCGCCGCGGCCCGGTCGTTGCCGCTGGTCACCGTTAACGACATTTTGCGGAACCCGCGCTCGGCCAGGGCTTTCGCCGCCACCTCCAGCAGCAGGATGCCGTAACCCGCGCCACGCGCCCGCACCGCCACGCACAGCTGCGTCACATGCTCGACATCCTCGCGCACCCGCGAGCACAGCACCAGCCCCGCCAGCGCCCCTGAAGCCCGGTCCACCAGTACCCGCGAAGCCTGCGGATCAAACACCCCGCACCCGGGAAACCGGATGATGTTATGCAAAAACCGCAGCGAACCCGCCACCGACCGGTATTGGTCGTTGATCCTTGAATCCAGGTGCCCTTCATACGCGTGCGCGATCAGCGAGCCGGCCGGGGCAAAGTCCGCTTCCCGCCAGCTCCGCAGCTCAAAACCCTCGCCCGCGAGCGCCCGCTCCCGCTCGCCCGTATCCCGCAAAACCGTATGGCGAAGATCGAGGTCCATAAACAACCGCTGGTACACCCCAAAACCAAACGCGCGAAACAACGGCGCATGCAGCTCATGCGTGTGCAGCAGCAACTGCGACTCGACCCGCTCCACCCCCGGCGAGCTTTGCAGCAGCGCCAGCAGGTGGTTCAGCAACGTCGCTTCCACCTCGCGCGCCGTGTAGCCCGACTCCCCATCCGGCAGCGCGAACACGTCGCCCACCACCGCCTTGCGATCCTCGTACACGCAAAACGTGTACCCAACCACCCGGTTGTTTTCCACCGCCACAAAGCCCGGCAACACCCGCGCGTCCAGGTACTGCATCAGCAGCTGGATCGATGCCCGGTAATCCCAGTCCAGCCGATCCGCCCACACGCGGCTTTCCGCTTCCAGCACGGGGCGCAAACTGTGCGAGGAAAAATGCCGGAGATCCAGAATCTCCAGGGGCGGCAGCTCGATCTGGGGTGAAGCACTCATCAGCAGGTCCCCTTCCCGGACCGAATCCTGCTTCGACGGAGGTCTGCGGAGCCGA
>CAXTYP010000390.1:0-2568 GCA_964248435.1 uncultured Acidobacteriaceae bacterium
CATCGCCTTCTCCTCGACCGGCGCGCGCCCGCAGCGCAAACGCAGGTAGCGCGACAGGTAGCGCGAGGTCCACTTGGCCCCGACGGCAAACCGCTGCGCCGGCCCAAAGCAGTTGGCCGAGGCCAGGCCGATCATGTGGAGGCCCGGCACACTGGTCTGGAAACTCGGGCTCAGCACCGGGGTGCCTTCCGCCGTCCGAATCCGCACGGCGAGCTCCGGGTGCAGGAACTTCAAGGCGGGGATGGTCGGCTTGTAGCCGGTCGCGGCGACCACGTGGTCCGCTGCAAACACCTGCCCCGGCTTGCCCGGCTGATCGTAGGTGATGCGAACCTGCTCCCCATCCCACGCGGCATCCTGGATGCGCGCGCTCATGTGCATCGCGATCCGGCCTTCTACCTTGTCCTTCATAAACCAGCCGGGAATCGGCCCCAGGTGACGCCGCACCACGCGGTGGCGGAACCACTCCGGCAGCGCGCGAAACAGGATAGGCGCGTCCACGCAGATCACGTACTCCCAGCCCACGCCCAGGCCCGAGCGCGGGTACAGGATACGGCGCTTGAGCGGCCGGGGGTCCATCTCCGGCATATAAAAGCCGATCCTTGGCCGGCGGCCCATGATGTGGACCTCCGCGCCGGCATCGGCGAGCGAGGCAGCGGTGTCCACCGCCGAAGCCCCGGCCCCGACCACCAGCACCCGCTTGCCCGCGAACTGGCTCACCTCGCCATGGGCGTAGCTGTGCGTCACCGCCTCGCGCGGCAGCGCCGCCAGCTCCGGCGGCACATACCCGAAGTGCGTAATGCCGACCGCCAGCACCACCCGGCGCGCTTGCAACTGTTCGCCATCCGCCGTTTGTAGCAGGAAGCCGCCGTCGGTCTGCTCCACGTTCGCGATGTCCACATTCTCCAGCTGCGGCACCATTCGCTTTTGAAACTCAAGACCGTAGGCTACAAATGTTTCCAGCGGAATCGGCATGCCGGAGCGCTTATAGGGTAGCCCCTGCTCGCGACAAAAATGCTCCAGCGTGAAGCGGCGCTTCGGATCGTACAAGGTCGAAGCGTAGCCATCGGACTTCAGGCACATGCCCTTCGGCATGTTGGACTGCCAGCTCTGCATCGGGCGGCCAAAGATCCGGTGCCCCACTCCGCCGGCACGCAGGTGTGCCCCGAGTGAAAGGCCGTAAGGGCCTGCTCCAACAATTGCCACATCTGTGTGTTGCTTGCTCATCAAGAGTCCCCACGAACTCCCCAAGTATAGGGCGAGTCGTTTTTACGCACATGGGAAATAAAGTAACTATGACTTAAGACTTGTTCAGTAACCGCGCCCCTTACTCTAGTATCGGCGAAGCTTCTGTTACATCTTTCCGACTTGGTTGCCTGAAGAAAGCGGCTCCTGTGATTCCTAACCCGTCCGTCCTTATCATCACAACACAAACCTGGCTCCAGGTAGCACGGCTGGCTATGCGCTTTTCCTCCTATGGCGCGCGCGTGTGCGCGATCTGCCCCACGGAAAGCCAGCTTGCCTATGCGCCCGGCATCGCCGGGCATTACCGTTTTAATCTTTGCAGTCCCCTTCGCTCGCTACGCCATGCAATTATTTCCAGCGGTGCCGAGTATCTTTTACCTGCTGACGATCTTTCCGTATGGCTCCTGCACCAGCTGGCCGAGAGTTACCCGGCCCTGCGCGGCCTCATTGAACGCTCGATCGGCAGTTGCGAACACTTTCCCGTCCTGCGCTCCCGTTTTCAACTGCTCTCCCTCGCTCACCGGCTCGGCATCAACGTACCGCGCACGGACCTCATCCGCCATCCGGATGAACTCGGAAGCTGGTGTTCCGTTACCGGACAACCGGTTGTGCTGAAAAAAGACGGTACCTGGGGCGGCCTTGGTGTGCAGATCGTTCGCACACCCGCGCAAGCGGAAGCGGCATTCAAGGCTTTGTCAAGCCGCACCACCTGGGGCGAACGGGCCGCACGCTGGCTTCGCAACGGAGACGGATCGGCCTTTGCACGGTTGCGCTGCCTGAGCCGCCCGGAGATCACCGCGCAATCCTTTGTGCAGGGCGTGCCGGCCAATTCCATGTACGCGTGCCACAAGGGCCGCATCCTGGGCGAAGTGCAGGCCTGTGTCGTGGCTTCCAAGGGTAAAACCGGACCTTCGCTCGTGATTCAGCTCATGGAGGACGCGCGCATCAGCCGTGCCGGCGTCCAGCTTGCAGGTGCCCTGCAGCTTTCGGGCTTTTTTGGACTCGACTTTATGCTGGACGCGCGCACCGGCGAACCGTTTCTGCTGGAATTGAACCCCCGGTTTACGCAGCTGGGCCATGTGGCCGTGGCTGGGCAGCCTGACCTGGCCGGCTCCCTGTGGTCGCGTTGGAGCGGCCGGCCGGTGCCGCCGGCGGGCGACGCTTCGCTCGGGTCCGCGGGGGACTTCCACCCCGATGGCGCGCAGTTGACCCCCGCCACGGCCAGCTTTTCCAACTGCCGCCCCGATGTGCTGCCGTCCGAGTGGGACGCGCTTACCCGGTTGGGCGACGCCAGGCCCGCGAACCGCGGGGGGCCGCCTCCGCTCT
>CAXTYP010000391.1:0-2553 GCA_964248435.1 uncultured Acidobacteriaceae bacterium
GAAATCGTTTGCGGCATCGGCGCAAGGGTGCCGCGCATTGGTATGTAGAAGCAGACCGTTGCTGCCGAAGGCTATGATGGCCGGCATGTTTGCACGGTTCGCTTCCCTCCTTCTGCTCCCCTGTGTTGCGTCCGCCGCGCTGGCCCAGGCTCCCGCCCTGGCCAACGATTCGAATCAACATGCAGCCTCGGGAACGGCTCCGGCCATGGTTGCGCCGACCACGCTGGTCTCGCCGGACGCGCGGCCCGGCCTCCTGCTGAACGGCCCGTGGCACTTCATCATTGACCCCTACCGGAACGGCTGGGATCCGTTCCAGAAAACCGTCTCGGAGCCCAAGGCCGATGGCTACATCGCCGACGCCGGCACCCTGCCCGGCCCCGTGGTCGAGTACGACTGGCCCTGGGAGCCGGAGCTCCAGGTGCCGGGGGACTGGAACTCGCAGCGCCCGGAACTGCTGTATTACGAGGGGACGCTTTGGTATCAGCACAGTTTTGAGTACCACCCCAAACCCGGCACCCGGGCCTGGCTGCACTTCGGTGCGGTCAATTACAAGGCGAACGTAGCGGTGAACGGGCAAAACCTGTGTGAGCACGAAGGCGGCTTCACGTCATTCGACTGCGACGCGACAAGTTTCTTGAAGGACGGGCTGAACAGCATCGTGGTAGCGGCCGATAACGTACGCAAGCCGGACCGGGTGCCGGCCGTTAAAACCGATTGGTGGAACTACGGAGGGATTACAAGCGAGGTCAGGATCGTCGAAACGCCACGGGCGTTTATCGATGAGGACAGCCTCGCCCTCAATCAACCTGCCCTGGAACGTGGGCCGGGGGACCATATCACGGGCTATGCCCATGTTGAGGGAGCTTCTGGAGGCGAGAGCGTCAGCCTCCGCATCCCGGAGCTTGGGGTCGATGCAGAAAGCAGGATCGACGGAAACGGACGAGCGAGCTTTGCCATCGTGCCCAAAATGCTGGAGCGCTGGTCGCCCGAGCACCCCCGGCTGTACCGGGTGGAGTGGCGCGTGGGCGACGATCGCCTCCAAGACGAGGTCGGATTCAGAACGGTGGAGGTGCGCGGCTCGGAGATCCTGCTGAACGGCAAGCCCGTGTACCTGAAGGGCTTGAGCCTGCATGCCGAAGCGCCGCGAACCTGGCCGAACTTCCCGGGCAGCAAAACGGGGCGGGCCTGGTCGGAGGCCGACGCGAAGCTGCTTCTGGGGCAGGTCAAGGGTCTGGGCTGCAACTTTGTTCGCATGGCGCATTACCCGTACCCGGAAGCCTTTCTGCGCGAAGCGGACCGGATCGGGCTGCTGGTTTGGTCGGAAATCCCTGTTTACTGGGTGATTGACTGGACCAATCCCGCAACCTTCGCAAGTGCCCGGGGGCAGCTGCGCGAGATGATCCGGCGCGACCGAAACCGGGCGGCGATCGGCATGTGGTCCATGTCGAACGAGACGCCCGTCAGCCCCGAGCGCACGGATTTTATTGGCATGCTGGCACAGGAAGCGCGGCTCGACGACCCATCGCGACTGATCACCTCGGCGATGCTGACCCCGATGCACCGAGACCCGGAGGGTCACCTCGTAGCGATACTGGATGATCCATTGGGCCAGTACCTCGACGTGCTGGGTCAGAACGAATACATCGGCTGGTACGTGGCGCAATCGGATGACGCGCCCGCAACGCGCTGGCAGGATCCTTCGGGCAAGCCGGTGCTGATCAGCGAGTTTGGCGGGGACGCGCGGGCCGGACGGCACGGCCCGGCCACGGAGCGCTGGACCGAAGAGTACCAGGCCCACCTGTTTGCCCAGCAGTTCGCGATGATGGCAAACATTCCGTTTGTGCGCGGGACTTCCCCCTGGGTCCTGATGGATTTCCGGTCGCCCACGCGGCAGCTCCCAGGCATCCAGGATGGCTATAACCGCAAAGGCCTGTTCAGCCCGGAAGGCGACCGGAAGCAGGCGTATGACGTGATGAAGCAGCAGTACGCGCAGCCGGGAAACGCCGCGGGGAGCAAGTAAAGCCCCCTTGTATGCTGAAAGCTCCTATGGGGAATGACCTGCTGAGTTTCATTCGTGGCCTGCCAAAGGCAGAGCTGCACCTGCACCTGGAAGGGACCGTCACCCCGGAAACGCTGGTCCAGCTAAGCGCACGGCACGGGCAAGCGCTGGAACTCCAGGCAGCCCGCCGGCTTTACTAGTACACCGACTTTTCCGGTTTTCTGCTGGCTTTCAAGGCCATCACCGAGCAGCTGCGGACCGCGGACGACTACGAACTGATTACGCTGCGGATGCTGGAAAAGCTGGCGGCGCAGGGTGTGGTGCATGCTGAAGTCTATGTATCGGTAGGCGTTGTCTACTACTGGCGGCGCACCGCGTTCGAACCGCTGTTTGCCGGGATGGAGCGTGGCCGAATCGAGGCCGAACGTCGCTGGGGTATCAACTGCTACTGGATCTTCGACGCGGTGCGGCACTTCGGCCCGGAAGAAGCGGCCAAAGTTTTCGCGAAAGCCGCCGAAATGCGGCGCGAGTTTCCCAGCATTGTCGGCATCGGC
>CAXTYP010000392.1:0-2540 GCA_964248435.1 uncultured Acidobacteriaceae bacterium
ATTGGTGATTCCCTTCAGGCGCTATGCGCCTAGTTGCGTGGCCAGGTCCAGCAGATCGTCAGCCACGTAGTCGTACGATGAGGTGGGTTTGGGGTCCTCGGTCGAGCGGCGCAGAAACGCCGTGCGCATCCCGGCACCGCGTGCCCCTGCAAGGTCGTCGTTGTGCGCGGCCACCATCACGATGCGTTCAGCCGGCGAGCCGACCAGCGCCACGGCGGCCCGGTACAGCTCCGGAGCCGGCTTGTAGGTGCGGAACACATCGGCACCCAACACCAGGTCCCAGGGCAGGCCGCCGTGCTTCGCGGCATCGGTCAGCTGCCGAACCGTCCCGTTGGAAAGCGGCCCCAGGATGTAGTGCCGCTTCAACCGGTCCAGCCCCGGCACGGCGTCGGGCCAGGGCTCCACGCGATGCCAGCCGTGGACCAGCAGGTCGCGGTCCTCGTCCGACAGGGTGTTCAGACCGTACTTCGGCAGCAGGGCGTCCAGCTCTTCACGCTGCAACTCGTCGAAGTTTGCCCACAAACGCTTTCCTTCCCGCACCGGCTCGATCGCCGGCTTGTAGCGCCCGCGCCACTCGACGACCAGTGCTTCCCAGTCGGCGTGGAGGCCGCGCTGTGCTCCAAAACGCTCGCAGCGCGCCAGCATGGAGCCGCGCCAGTCCGTCACGGTTCCAAATACGTCGAACAACAGGGCTTCGTACTGCGTGTTCGGGTTCACCGGGCTACCCCGGCGGTGGCGCGGGCGGCCGCGGCCACCACTTTTTCCGCTGCATCCTGCATCGTTTCGCCGACTTCAAACGCCAGCCCCGACTCGGCCAGGATCCGGCGTCCTTCCTCCACATTCGTGCCCTCAAGCCGCAGCACGATCGGCACCTTGACCTGGAGGTTGCGCGCCGCCGCCACCACGCCCTGCGCCAACGTGTCCACCCGCAGAATGCCGCCGAAGATGTTGATAAACACGGCCTTGACGTTCGGATCCGACAGCAGGATCGAAAAGGCATTTTCAATCTGCTGCTGGTTGGCCCCGCCGCCCACGTCCAGGAAGTTAGCCGGCGAGCCGCCCGCGTACTGAATGATGTCCATGGTCGCCATCGCCAGGCCCGCGCCATTGACCATGCATGCAATATCCCCGTCGAGCTTGATGTAGTTCAGCGCGTACTTCGACGCTTCCACCTCGAGCGGGTCTTCTTCCGCGATGTCGCGCAGCTCTTTCAGCTCCGCATGGCGAAACATGGCGTTGTCGTCAAAGGTCAGCTTGCAGTCGAGCGCCAGCAGCTTGTCATCCTTGGTCGTAATGAATGGATTGATCTCGAGCAGGGAAGCGTCCGTCGCGAGAAACACGTCGTAAAGCCCGCGCATGAACCGGACCGCGGCCTGCAGCTGCGAGGGCTTAAGCCCGAGCGCAAACGCCAGCTCGCGCGCCTGGTAGGGCTGAAAGCCCACCGCCGGATCGATCGCGACCTTGCGGATCGCGTCCGGGTCCTTGGCCGCAACCTCCTCGATCTCCATGCCGCCGGCCTGCGACGCCATAAACACCAGCCGCGACTGCGCCCGGTCCAGCACGATGCCGAGATACAGCTCGCGGTCGATCGCGGCGGTTTCTTCAATCAGCAACCGCCCGACCTTTTGTCCCCCAGGGCCCGTCTGGTGCGTCACCAGCTGCATGCCCAGGATCTGCGAAGCATAGGTTTCCGCGTCCGCAAGCGTGCGCGCCACCTTGACGCCGCCGCCCTTGCCGCGCCCGCCCGCGTGGATCTGCGCCTTGACGACGACGCCCTTCGCGCCGCCAATCATCAGCCGTTTCGCGACCTCGACAGCTTCGTCCAAAGTGTTGGCGACTTCGCCCTGCGGCACGGGCACACCGTGCTCGCGCAGAATGCTTTTGGCTTGGTACTCATGAATTTTCATAAGGTTTGTTGGCCGGGTTGCAACCGCTCGATTGTATAAGCGCCGGCACACGACTGTCAGGACGTGGCAGGCCGGCAAGCGGCGGTGTGTTCGTCGAGGGAGGACGCTCCGCTACCATACGGGGTGTGGAGAAGCACGAGTTTCGCGCGGTCGTCAGGAGCGTGGTGGAAGGCCGGCAACTGCCGCGAGCGGACGCGCGTGCCCTGCTGGCCGGCCTGCTGGTTGCCCCTGAAAGCGAAGACTGGTGGCAGCTGCCACTGGCCGCGCTGCTGGCTGCCCTCGCTGCGCGCGGCGAAACGGCGGAAGAGCTTTGCGGATTTGCCGAAGCCATGCGCGCCGCGGCTACCCCCGTGCCACTGACGCCTGACGAGCGGGCCCGCCTGGTCGATACCTGCGGCACCGGCGGCGATGGCCTCCAAACGTTCAATATTTCGACCGCCGCGGCGCTGGTGGCGGCCGGGGCAGGCGCATGGGTGGCCAAGCACGGCAACCGCGCCGTGACCTCTATGTGCGGCTCGGCCGACGTGCTCGAAGCGCTCGGTGTCCCGATTGACCTCACGCCGGCGCGGGCGGCGGAGTGCCTGCGCGCAACGGGTTTTATGTTTCTGCTGGCCACTGGGCTGCACCCGGCCA
>CAXTYP010000393.1:0-2500 GCA_964248435.1 uncultured Acidobacteriaceae bacterium
CAGGTGCAAATACCAACGTCCCTTCCACCGCATTGCCGTGCATGCTGGACAACGGCGTGCTTGAAAGAAAGTTCACCCCGCCACCCGCCCGTGCGTTCAGCGGCTGGCTTTTTCCGTCGAAATCAGCCGCCGCATTGGTGGCGGAAAGTTGCGCGCCGTCTGCGGACGTCATCCGTACACGGTCCTCGGCGTCCACATGCCCGATCGAGCCGTCCGGCCGGAAGTGCACGATCACCTGGTCGGCCGACCCTTGGCCGCCGTCAAACTCGGCGCGCGCTTTCAGCAAAAACGCTACGTGAGAGTCGCGCAACAACTGCGCATGTTCTGCCAGCACAGTGGAATCGGCCGAAGCAGGCGAACCGGTGGACGCCGCCAGGGGGCCGCTGCCGCCAATCCCGCCGCTGGTTACTAAGTGCAGTTCAACTGCTTTCTGCAGCACCAGCACTCCAGTTCTGGAGTTGTAGTCGCCCCCGATGGCCCGGCCGCTGGCCCGCGGCAGCGTAAACGTAAGCGGACCATCGGTTTGCGCTTCGCCGCTTGCCTGGTCAAAACGCAGGCCGACGGTATCGACGTGGATCCGGTCCGAACTGGCTGGAGCCGCTGAAGCGGCCCCGGCAGATGGGGCCGTGGGCGAGGCCATGTCGATTGAAACCGGTCCCGTGGCCACGACCAGCCCAGTCTTTTTATTGTAGGAAAACTGGCTGCTCGCGATCTTGTCCTCGCGGTGGGAACCTTCGGGCCCGTACAAGGTAATGGCCACATCGTGCAGCTCGGCTTCGTCGCCCTTGAACTGGACGATCTTCGAGGCGTGAATCGTGAAGATCGTATGACCGCGCTGCGATTGCGAGTAGGTAAACCCGTTCGCGGTCTGCGAGATATCGGCCCCAAGCTGCCCCGGCAGGTCCAGGTGGAAGCCGAGATGCCTCCATTTATGGAGTCCCGCCGCTCCAAGCAGGACAACAACTACGGCTGCAAAGACGGCCAGGAGCACGGTGCGAACAGTTTGGGCGCGAGTCCCGTCGATTTTGATCGTCGCCATGCCGCTAATGGACCTGCTGCAAGCGCGCGATCAGCTTTTCGGCCAGGCTTTCCCCGGACTCGGACCAAAGCAGACGGGTGGAAATGCCACAGTTTTTCTCGATGGCGTGTACCAGGGCGACCAGCTGGGCCACGTTCTCACGTACCTTGGCCGAAGCATGCCGGTCCAGCTCCACCTCTTCCTGGAGAAACGGCGTGTCCAGGCCGAAGCCGACGCGCACCTGGCCGTTGGTCTGGTAAGCCTCGTCGTCGAACTCGGGCCCAAAGGCGACCACTCGCACCCGGGCCGGCTCCTTGCGCCATACCGGATCAAGGCCACCGGCCGACTCGGGCTGCCACAGCTCCCATTCCACCTCGAACTCGTAGGCAAAATCCTCGTGCAACTGGTTCATCGCTTCGGGCACAGCGAGCGCGGGCGCAGCCGCCTCATCTTCATCTTCCTCGTAGACCCGGTTGTAGACCGGGGTTTCGGACCACGAGATCGGGTAGGCCGAGGCTGCACGGACGGAAGCTGAATCGCCCGGCGCAGCGCCAATCACCGCGAACTGGCGCAGCACGCCGAGCACTGCCGGGCCAAGGGCGGCCATGCGAAAGTTCGGATACCAAAGGCTGAGAAACAGTTGATCCGCCATTCCTTTTGTAGATGCGGGAGCACCGGCTTCGGCTCCAGTTCGGCTTGGGTTGCCAGGCCTGCGAAGTTCTTGGACGCAGCCCAAGCACATTTGTCACAAGAAAAGGGTTGTGCTCCTGGGGGTTTTGAGGTAGCTTGAATCAAGCTCGTTACTGAGTGGGTTCGTTCTGCACGGTTCTATGAAGTTGCCATGCGTTGCGCCTTGCTCCGATATCAGCGAAATTCGATCTACTAAGGAATACCAGTCACATGGAACAAGGCACAGTCAAGTGGTTTAACGACGCAAAAGGTTTCGGCTTCATCACGCGCGAAAGCAACAACGAAGATGTTTTCGTGCACTTCACAGCAATCAGTGCAAACGGCTTCCGCTCGCTGCAGGAAGGCCAGCGCGTTCAGTTCAACGTCGTGCGTGGTCCCAAGGGCTTCCAGGCCGAGAACGTCCAGGCCGTTTAACTTCATCACGCTTCAAGTCATAAAGGGCAGCCCCCGGGCTGCCCTTTATGTTGCTCCGAAAACCCTTGGGGAGGACGCGAATCACTCCCCCGGGCTTCGCCTCGGGCGTCGCCTCTCCTATTTGCCGGCGCTGTCTTCCGCTCCGCCCGTCTCGCGCGCCTGCCCCAGGTCCTGCCGCTTCTCTTTTAAAAACTGCTGCTCCACCTTGTTCAGCGTTGTTTTCGGCCAAGGCGCGACCCCATCACCATTGCTGCCTTTACGGGTCCAGCTCGAAGGGGTGCTTCGTGCCGGAATAAAGGATGTCGGCCGGGAGGCCGCCCCGCCGGCGATGCCGTAGCGCCGGCCTTGTTGAAGGGGAGGCGCTGCGGGCGATTCTTC
>CAXTYP010000394.1:0-2499 GCA_964248435.1 uncultured Acidobacteriaceae bacterium
AGCTTGTGAAACCTTCCAGTCCTGCTGCACAAAGGCCGATATGTTGTGATCCCGGAAGTAGCGCTGCCCGTTGGCGGCGCCGCCGGTATTTGGATTCGCGGCAATGGCTTCATCGATCGGTGCATCGTTCGCGTACTGCCAGATACCCTGGAAGACATAGTCGGGCCGGGACTCGGCACTTAGGTTATCGTTGTCCTGCTCCCACCGGTACGACGCGCCATAGCGCACCGTATGCGAGCCAAGCGTCTGCACAAGCGTATCCCGCACCTCGTAGGTGTTTTGCGCCAGGATTCCCGGGGTGGTCGATCCCCAGCTGGGGCCGTCGTACAACCGCCCAAACACATACCCCTGCACTTCAAAGCGAGGAATGCCGAAGTCAACCGTGTTACCCGCATCGTGGATCTGGTTATCCGCATAGCGGGTAAAGTTGGCGCGCGCTTCGTTGATCAGCAATGCGTTGAAGGTATGAATGTACAACGCCGTCGCCGAAGAGTTGAAAGGCTTGAACGGAATGTTTGAAAGTGGCTGCGCGCCCGTGCTCGGGTCAGGGCTCGCCTGGTCCAGTTTGACAATAAATCCACTCACGGCTAACTGGTCGCGCGGCGTCACATGGTAATCCACCCGCGCATTGAACTGGTTTCCATGAAAGTGCGACACAGACAGAATCTGGGCGTACTCAATATCCGGAACCCCATCCAGCCCACCCCCGGTCTGGTTGTTCGGCACATTCGGCGTTGCCGCTGTATAACTCGGCAGATAAGTGCCAAGCCCCCCGGCAAACGACCCAATATCCGCGCCGCCCGCGACCGGGTTGCACGCTGTTTGCAGATTCGCGCAACTGGTCGGCAGCACCTGGAGAACCTGCGCCTGGCTACCCGGGCCATTCAGCACCCCGGCCACAATGCCGCCGGGTCGCCTCGCCGCAAGCCCGCTCAAAAATTCGGGTGTCGGCACATACTGCTCCGACGCCCCCTTGTTGATGTTCGAGATGCCCTCGTACGAGCCGAAGAAAAACAGCTTGTCCTTGACCAGGGGGAACCCAAGACTCCCCGCGTACTCGCGCTGCTGGTTGTTGTTGCGAACCGGCCGCGCACCAGCCGGGCCGCCATACGAGGGGTAGGCGTTCAAACCGGGCTGGTCGTACTGGAAGAAGAGGCTCCCATGCACATCGTTCGAGCCGGCCTTGGTCACCGTAAACGTGTGCAGCCCTACATTTCGGCCGGCACTCGCGTCAAAGCTGCTCGAGTTCGCCGTGATCTCCGCGACCGACTCGGGATTCGGCGTCACCACGGCCGAACCGCCGTGCGACAAGCTGTCCACGCTCACGCCGTCAATCAGGTACGTGTTGGAGGTCACGCGCTGCCCGGCAGCCGAGGCCTGGATCTGGTTTTCCGTTTGAAATATCCCGGCGTTCGATTGGTTGCCGCTCTGGTTGTTCGGCAGCGACACGCTGCTGCCCGATCCGCCGCGCGCTGCGTCGCTGATCGTACCGGGAACCAGCCGCAACAGCTCATACGGATCGCGCCCGAAAACAGGCAGCCGGGTCACATCGGCCGCTGAAAAGCTGGTGACTACATCTGCGTCCGAGGTATCGAGCGCCGGCACGTTGTCGGCTGAAACCGTCACCGTTTCTGAAGCCGCTCCGGCCCGTAGCTGCACCTCCAGATCGCGCGGCGACTCCGCCACCAGCGTCACGTCGTCAAAGGTGGACTGCGCAAATCCTGTGGCCGTGGTTTGGAGCGAGTAGTGCCCGGGCGCCAGCTCGCTGAAGTTGTAGTAACCCCCGGCCGTCGTGGTGAAACTTCGCACCGCCTGGTTCGCCTTGTCGGTTAACTGCACGGTAGCCCCGCCCACCACGGCGCCCGTGTTGTCCGTTACCGTGCCCGACAGGCTCGCGTGAAACTGCCCTCGCCCCACATGGACTGACAACACAAGGAAAGCGAGAGAAAAAAGAAGGCGCAGGCTTCGGCGCATGCAACAGCTCCTGGGAAAGGACTTCTGGTAAGTCGCGTACAGCCTACGCTTGAAGGTCGAGTAGGCGCAAAAGGCCCGCCGCTTCGCACATTGAATCGTGCGGCTAATCTTGCGGCCCCGGCACTCCTGTATTGCACGGCACGCACTTGCCCCCGAGCCCCCGCTCAGGGTCCAATAGCCACAGTGCGCCGCACCCTTTCCATCCTGCTGCTCGCCCTCTGCACTTTCCCGCTGCTGGCGCCGCTGCTCGCGCTCGCCGGTAGCGTTGGCGCGGAGGAGGGAAATGTCCCAGCCTGCTGCCGGCGCCTCGCCGCGCATCAATGCGCCATGTCCCAGGCGAGCCGGCCCCCTCAACAATCGGCCCAACAAGCCCGGCTCACCAGCCACGAGCGAGCCGTCACCCGCCCGCCGCAGCCTTGCCCATTCCGCACCACCGCCTTTGCCGTCACCTCGGAGGCCCCACTCACCCCGGCGCTCGCACCCGCTCACGGCGTCCACCTCCTGCTGACCCATCACCCCCGCGGC
>CAXTYP010000395.1:0-2497 GCA_964248435.1 uncultured Acidobacteriaceae bacterium
TTTATAGAAGCATGGACAACCGTTTGATCGCGGCGATGTTGGAGGAAACGGCGGACTTGCTGGAGATTTCGGCGGCGGACCCGTTCCGGATCCGCTCGTACCGGCGAGCGGCGGAGGCGGTGGAAGCGAGCACGGTGCAGCTGAGCACGCTTGTAGGCGAGCCAAAGCAGTTGCTGGCGATTCCCGGGATCGGCAAGGGGATGGCCGCCAACATTCAGGAGATTGAAAAAGCGGGGACGTTTCCGCTACGCGAAGAGTTGATGGGGCGCTACCGACCGTCAATGCTGGAGCTGCTGCGGCTGCCGGGCATGGGGCCGAAGACGGTGGCGCTGTTTTGGGACGCGCTACAGGTGGGGTCGATCGAAGAGTTGGAAGCAGCGCTCGAAGACGGGCGCGCGGCAAGCCTGCCGCGGTTCGGTGAAAAGGCACTTGAGAAGCTGAAGGCCGGCATCGCAGATTACAAGCGCAACTCCGGGCGGTTTGCGATTCATACAGGGGAGCAGGCGGCGGAGAAGCTGATGAGGTACCTGCGGGAGTTTCCGGGCCTCGAGCGGATTGTGCCGGCCGGCTCCCTGCGGCGCGGGCGCGAAACGGTGGGCGACCTCGACATCCTGGTGACAGGGCCGGGCTGCGCGGAGGACCGCGTGGCGGCGGCAGTGGAGTACACAGCGGCCTGGCCGCTCGCGGGCACGATCCTGGCCAAGGGCGCCAACAAGGTTTCGTGCCGGATGCGCTCGGGGCTGCAGGTGGACGTGCGTTTGCTGCCGGAAGGCTCGTTCGGCGCGGCGCTACAGTACTTTACGGGATCAAAAACTCACAACGTGGCGGTGCGGCAACGCGCGCTGCGGCGCGGCTACACCCTGAGCGAGTACGCGCTGGCGCGGGTGGAGGACGGCTCGTTTGTGGCCGGTGCGAGCGAAGAGGAGATTTACGCGGCGCTGGGGCTCGCGTGGATTCCGCCGGAGCTGAGGGAAAACGGCGGCGAACTGGAGCTGGCCGAGGCCGGGACGCTGCCGAAGCTGATCGAGATCGGGGACATTCGCGGCGACCTGCACATGCATACCGACGCGACCGATGGAAAAGACACGATTGCGGCGATGGCCGAAGCGGCGCTTGCGATTGGGTATGAGTACATCGCGATCACGGACCACTCCAAGCAGCTGGCGATGACGAACGGGCTTGATGACGCGCGGGCGCTGGAGCACATCGCGCGGATTGAGGAGGTGAACCGTGCGATGGGGGGGCGAATTCGCGTGCTGCCGGGAATTGAGGTGGATATCCTGGCGGACGGCTCGCTGGACCTGTCGGACGAGGTGATGGCGCGAATGGACGTGGTGATCGCGAGCACGCACTCGCACTTTGCGCAGGGCGAAACAGAGCTGACGGAGCGGCTGCTGAGGGCGGTCGAAAACCCGTATGTGCGCGTGATGGGACACCTGACGGGCCGCCTGCTGCTGCGTCGGGAGCCGATGCGCTTTGACGTAACGGCAGTGCTGAAGCGCGCGGCGGAGGTGGGCTGCGCGGTGGAGCACAATGCGTCACCGGAGCGGCTGGACTTGAGCGACAACCACCTGCGGCTGGCGCGGGAGCTCGGCTGTCGCATCGTGATCAACACGGACGCACACGCGGCGGCGGGACTGGGCAAGTTGAGCTACGGGGTGCGGCAGCTGCGGCGCGCCGGGCTGCGGGCCGAGGATGTTTTGAATACGCGGCCGTTGGCAGAGTTTATGGCCGGGTTGCGCCCGCGTCCGTCGGAGGTGCGGTAGTGGCGCTGGACACCATGATGTTGGAGCAGAGCCGGGGCCGTCGGACCCTGACGCTGATCGCGGCGACTTGTTTTTTGTTTTTCATGACCTGGGCGTATGTGTTTGTGACGCGGCAGCCGCGGGTGGCCGAAGGCGCGATCGAGGCGATCACGGCAGTGCCGCTGCACACGGAGTTTCGCCAGGGCGGCACGATGATGGAAGGCTACGGCGGCGGGGTGCAAAAGTCCGACGAGATGTATGTGTGGGTGGCGCTGCGGGCGCACAGCCTGCGGAAGGACGTGACGCTGTACGAGACCGGGCAGAGGGCGACGCTGACGCTGCCGGACGGCGACCAACTGTATGCCAACGCGGCCACGGCGAGCGAGGTGGCAAAGGTGCGCGCACTGCCCCGGCTGAAGCAGGTGCCGGGGGCGTCCCTGCCGCGAGATCTTACTCTCGGGCCGGGCAAAGCGGCTGCAGGCCTGGTGCTGTTTGGGTTTCCGGTCACGCCGCAGCAGTGGGCAAGCCGACGGGAGTTTTCGGTGGCACTGGGCTTCCAGGGGCAGCGCGACCTGGCACTGCGGGAAGAGCGAACGGACCGGTGACGCCGTTGGAAACGGGCGGGCGCGTGGTGATCGCGGGAGCGGGGGTGATCGGCCTGGCGCTGGCGATGGAGCTGGCGGACGCGGGCCTGCGCGTAACGGTGCTGGAGAGTGGGCGCGCGATGGAAGCGGCGTCGTGGGCGGCGGCCG
>CAXTYP010000396.1:0-2496 GCA_964248435.1 uncultured Acidobacteriaceae bacterium
ACTCCCAGCGCGTACAACGCCGAAAACAGCGCGGAAATGAAGATAATCGTCGGCAACACCTGGAACGCAAAGATGGGCCCCGCCGACGAGTGCTGCCGTCCGAGCTCGCCGAAGACTGTCGCCGAGCCCGCGAACGCGTAGCCCAGCAGCGTGTTCACACCCGCCCCGGCGGCACCGATAGCGCGCTGGCCTGCATCCAGCCGCAGCACCAGGAATGCAAAACAAAGCTGC
The DNA here is from genome assembly GCA_964248435.1 of uncultured Acidobacteriaceae bacterium. Lineage (GTDB taxonomy): Bacteria > Acidobacteriota > Terriglobia > Terriglobales > Acidobacteriaceae > EB88. Next base: position 232 of record CAXTYP010000396.1, read on the forward strand.
AGCCCCAGTCCCCAGGCCACCGTGCGCCAGCGAATCGCGCGCCGGTTCGTTGAAAACAGCCACGCCAGCCCCAGCATGGACAGCAGGCCCAGCATCCCGGTCATTCGTCCCATTGCCCACCAGCATACGGCTTGTGAGCTTCCACGTCAGGAACCGGCGGCAGCCTGCGCGTTTTCGCGCGTGACCACCTCGCCGAGCAACGGCGGCGGTTCCGCTCGTTCGTCGCCGATGACCACAGCATCACGGAGCAACGCCAAGGGCTCCGCAAACAGCGACTCGCGCGCCGCATACAAGGTATAGATCGGCGCACCCGCGCGCACCCGCTCCCCCAGTTTCGCATGCACCGCAAGCCCCGCGTGCGGGTCCACCGGCTCGCCCGGCCGCGAGCGCCCCGCGCCCAGTCGCTGCACCGCCCAGCCGATCGCGGTCGTGTCCATCGCGCTCAAATATCCGTCCCGCTCCGCGCGAAACGTCATCTGCGCGCCTGGCGCATGCCGCTTCATGCCGGCATCGAGGGCTCGGGGATCGCCGCCCTGCGCCGCGACGATCGCCTGGAACCGCTCCCAGGCTGCCCCGCTTGCCAGTAACCGCGCGGCGTACTCGCGGCCTGCATCCACGCTCGAGGCCGCCTGCCCCAGGAAGAGCATCCACCCGGCGAGCTCCAGCGACAATGCCCGTAAGTCCTCACTCAAAGGTGTCCGCTCGCCCCGCAGCAGCGCGCAGCACTCGGCCACTTCCAGCCAGTTGCCGGCCGTCGCCCCCAAAGGCTGGCTCATGTCGGTCAGCAGCGCCGCCGTTCGCGTTCCCGCGCGCTCGCCCGTTTCCACCATCAGCCCGGCCAAAAAGCGTGCCTGCCCCGCATCGCGCAGAAACGCCCCCGAGCCTGTTTTCACGTCCAGCACCAGCGCATCGAGCCCCGCCGCCAGCTTTTTGCTCATGATCGACGCGCATATCAGGTACGGGCTTTCCACCGTCGCCGTGCGGTCGCGCAGCGCATACAGCGTCCGGTCCGCCGGCACCAGCTCCGCTGTCTGCCCCACCAGGCACGCGCCGGCCGTCCCCAGCACCGCCCGCATCTCGTCAAGCGACAAATCCGTCCGAAATCCGGGAATCGACTCCAGCTTGTCCAGCGTGCCGCCTGTGTGCCCCAGCGCGCGCCCGCTGATCATCGGGTCCAACAGCCCGGCGGCGGCTGCGATCGGCGCGACGAGCAGGGAAGTCTTGTCGCCCACGCCACCGGTCGAGTGTTTGTCGACCGTGCGCCTGCGCTTTTGCTGTGAGGGCAAGCGCGCGTCAAACAAGACGCCCGAGCGTCGCATCGCTTCCGTGAGCGCGCTTAATTCATCCGGCGTCAAACCGCGATGAAACACCGCCATCAGCCACGCCGACAGCTGCTCCGGCGGCGCGGAACCATCCGCTGCGCCCGCAACCAGAAAGTCTATTTCGTCTGCGCGCAACGGCTGGCCGTCGCGCGTCTTGCGAATCAGGTCCACCGCATGCATCAGCGAGGGCGCTCCATCCGGAATCCATGCGGAAACAGCTCGCGAAAGGGAACCGGCGCACCCGCGATGCCGCCCTCGCCGGGAAAGACCACCACCGCGTCCGCCAACACCCATTCGCTCAACACCTGCCGGCATGCGCCGCACGGCGGGCTCGCTGCCCCGTTCGCGTTCGCCACCGCGATCGCCAGAATCCGCGCGACAGCGCCGCGTTCGCTCACCGCGCGCACCAGTGCGCTGCGTTCCGCGCAAATGGTCAGCCCGTAGGAAACGTTCTCAACATTGCAGCCCGTCACCGTCGCCCCATCGTCAAACAACAAAGCCGCGCCCACGCGGAACCGCGAGTACGGCGCATACGCCCGCTCTGCCGCGCATTGCGCTTCACCGTACAAACGCGCGAGTATTTCCCCTGTGATCGTCATGGTCATTTCTGCCTCAGACTACCCGCCGCCTTGCAACCCCGGCAAGCCACCTCATGAGGGATAGCGTCAACGCAGGGTTTGCACACCCACGCCGTCCCGGCGCATCCTAAAGGCCGACGCAATGGCGAAGAAAAACACACAATCCGCGATTGACCTCGCGGTTCCGCAGCCCGACATCGCGGGCGAAGCCGAGCGAGCCCTTGCGCTCTTCCACCCCGTCACGGCCGACTGGTTTCGCGCCGTTTTCGAGCGGCCTACCGCCCCCCAGCGCCTCGGCTGGCCCGCCATCGCCGCCGGCGACAGCACCCTGATCCTCGCGCCCACCGGCACCGGCAAAACCCTCA
>CAXTYP010000397.1:0-2484 GCA_964248435.1 uncultured Acidobacteriaceae bacterium
AAACTTTTAAACGCATTATCGTCGTTGACGGTCCCGGTGGGATTGTGCGGGTTGATGAGGTACACGGCGCGCGTGCGGGCGGAGATCCTTGCCCGCAACGCCGGGAGGTCGTTTTCAAAGCGGGCGTTGAGCGGAACTGGGACGCCGATGCTGCCGACATTTGCAGCCGCGTCGATCAGGGCGAGGTACCCGGGCGTGGAATAGATGAACTCTCCGCCGGCACCGCCCGCGGTGCCGAGATACAGGCTCAGGCCGCCCAGGATTTCGCCGGGAACAATCTGGTCCGCGGGCACCTCTTCGTACGCCGCGATCTGCTCTACAAACGCAGCGGCGAGTTTGTCGTCGGCGTAGCGGGCAACCTCGGGCGGAGTGCGCGCGATCGCGGCCGTGGCTCGCTCGGAGGGACCAAAGGCGTTTTCATTCAGATTGAGGTGAACGGGATTTCCGGCGGCGCTCGCGGTCGTAGCCGCGTACAGAGAAGGCAGCCTGGACGCCGGGACGGAAAGTGAAGAAAGCTTCAGCAAGGTTCGGCGTGTGACGGCTTCGTGCATTCGTGGTCCTTCTTGTATGTGTGGGTGCGCGCTGCGCTCGGCGTCCTGTCTCGTGCGCGATCAATAGCTGATGCGAACGCCAAGTTGCAGGTACGTAGAAAGTTGGCCTGGGCCGTGATCCTGCCGAAGCTGGAGCTGCCGAATGCGACATTGGTACCGGCAAACTGGGGGGTGTTGAAGGTGTTAAAGGTTTCGGCGCGGAACTGGATGTTGGCGCGGTCGCGAACGGGAACATTCTTAAACAGGGACAGGTTCCAGTTCTCAAAAGCAGGGCCCCGCAGCGACAGCGTGCGCGGCGCGTTGCCGAAGGTGAAAGCCCCGGACGCCGTAAAGGCATCAGGATTGATGTAGCCGCCAAGCCGGTCGTACAGGCTGCCGCTGGTGCCGAGTGGGACGCCTCGGTTGAGATTGGGCCGCTGGATACCGTTGCCGGCGGTGGAGCTGTTCGGATTGCTGGTCTGCTGGACAGCGATTGGGAAGCCTGCCTGGAAGGTCGGCAGGACGTTGAGCTGCCAGTGTCCGACGATCTCGTCGACCCACTGTGAACCGGTCGAAAAGCGCTCGCCGCGTCCCACGGGAAGATCGTAGATCGCCCCGGCCACGTCGCGATTGCGCGACCAGGTGAACGACGAAATGAGGTTGAGGCCATGACCGGCGCGCTTTTCAAGCTTGACGAGCAGGGCGTTGTAGTCAGAAGGTGCGGAGCTCAGAAACAGGTTGACCGAGGTGAACTGCGGAAACGGACGGAGTGATTGCGAGCGGGCGACCGTGACCTGGGCAAGGATGCCGGCGCGCCGGCGATGTAGTCGGGATTCGCGACCTGGTTGCTCAGCGCGCTGCCGAGCGCGAAGTTGGACGGGTTGAGCTGGTTCATGTTCACGGCATTGCTGCCGGTCGGTGAGGGCGAAAGATTGTTGCCGCGCGTGCCGATGTAAGCCACGTCCAGTGCAAAACGATCAGGCAGATCGCGCTCCACATCGACCGAAAAGTGCTGTACCCGGGGGGGGCCTCGAAGTTCTGGTCGTAGGTGGTGACGGCGTTGCCGATTCCAGTCAGCAGGCCGGCGCTGTTGCCGGCCGGTTGCAGCAGGCCACCCGGAAAAGGATTGCTGAGGGAGTTTGCAGGAGTTTGATCGTTGTTGTTGCTGGCAACATAGCTGCTGGTCTGCGTGTACCCGGGGGCGAGCGCGGCCACCGAGTCGTAGCGCGTGGGGGCGTAAAGAATGCCGTAGCCGCCGCGCACCACGGTACGGGGCGTGAGCTGGTAAGACGCACCGATTCGGGGTGCGAACTTGCGACGGGACAGGTGCCCGGTGTCGCGCGGGTCGCCATGGACACCGGCAAACAGGATGCCGCTGGTGCCGGAGGAGGAGTTAGGATTGGCCTGCGTAAAAGCGCCGGAAAAGGTGTAAGTGCCTGGAGCATTGCCTAAGTCCTGGTAGTTCATGCGGAGACGGCGGTACTCAGCCCCGGCGGTGATGTTATGACGGCCCGCTGTTTTGGAGATCGCGCCATTGACCATCTGAGACTTCCAGTTATCGAGCTGGCTGGTGTTCTGGCCTAACTGGTCGTGGTCGGCTAGAAAGATGGTCGGGAAGAAATGTGCCTGTAACTGGTTGGTCAGGGAAGCCGGAAAGCCAAGGATCGAGGGATCGAAGCCCTGGCTTACTTCCGCGATGAGATTGGGAAAGGGATTGTTGCCGTAGCGGGCAGTCACGACGGTGGTTGGATTGACGATCCAGGTGCTGTTGACCTGGGCTGCGTCGACCTGCCGATGGTAAGTGTACGAATAGCTGCCGGGCAGCGTGTGCATGGGATTGCCGAGCGGCTGCAAGGCTTCACAAAAGATATAGGAGCCGCTCAGGTTCCACCAGGGACGGAGCTGCTGGTCGAGCTTGACGGTCACTTCCTGCGCATGGTCGCGTACGTTGTCG
>CAXTYP010000398.1:0-2475 GCA_964248435.1 uncultured Acidobacteriaceae bacterium
GGCGCGGCGTTCGGCTGCGCGTGCACCGGCTTCTGCCCAGCCGGGTCCGGCAGCCTTCCCGGTTCCGGGCGCTTGCCCTCATCGACCCACCGCACCAGCTCGTCAAAGGCCACGCCGATCTGCTCCGGCGTGATATTGCAGTGCCCGTCGCGATCCACATACTGCTGCACAAATCGATCGCCCACCCCAAGCCGCCGTGTCTGCTCGTCGTAGTAGCCCGCAGTCGAAGCCGGCACCAGGGGGTCGTACAACGTGTGAAGCGCCAGCAGCGGCCGCTTCAGCTCCCCGGTCGGCGAGCCAAACTCGGCCACATACGCCAGCGCCTTGGGGTCGGCCGCATAACGCCGCACCTTTGCGTTCAGCGCGTTGTCGTCTGTCGTGCCCGTATAGATAAGGTTGCGGTTGTCGAACGGATTGCCGCCCGCCTTTTCGCGCAGGTCCTGGATTACAAACGTGCTGAAGACCAGCACCTCCGCCAGGGCGCGATTGGTATGAATGTCGGCCAGCGACCGCAGCAGCGCCGCTTCAGGCGGGTGCGCGTTCAAGGCTTTCTCCACCAGCGACGCCGTTTCGAGATCGTCTATCCGGAACCCTGCCGGGATATGTTCCACATCCGGCAGCACCCCCGGGAAAAACGCGTCAAAAGCGACCCGGTTCGCAAACCCTCGCTGCATGATCAGGTCCGCCGGCGTTAACACGCCGCACATCGCCAGACCCCCGGCGTAGTCGCGCGCGTGCTGCTCCAGGGTCAGCACGGTCAGCAGCCCGCCCATCGACTCGCCGACTACAAATGTCTGCTCCGGCCGGCCGTAGTGTCGCGCGAAGTATTGTCTTAAGTCTTCGGCGTCGCTGGTTGCGGTCGCAATGGCCCAGCCGCCCGAGCGGTACCCCGGCTGCGCGACCGCGTAACCGCGCTCCAACCATTGGGCGATCATCCGCGACGGCGGGTTGGCCGCGTGGGTCGCCGGGTTGGGCCGAAACAGCTGCGGATCCGACTGGTAGCCGTGGTAGTAGATCACCAACCTGTGGTTCCAGCCCGGCGTCGCTCCACCCGGGCCGCCCTCCGGCAGGTCGATCCGAAACGACGAGCCGTGCAGGTCCCCTTCCTCCGTCCGCACCGGCACAGTCGCCATGGGGTGCGTCGTCACGGTGTCCGCCTCCGGCAGCGGCGACAATCCCGTCGTTTGCGCCCCTGGTATTTGCCTGGCCGGCGCAACACCGGTCGGCGCGCCCACGTTTTGGGCGAACGCGTTTTGGGACGGAGGCAAGCCGCCGCCGGTCCACCCTATGCCCAACCATAAAACCAGGAGAATCGCTCGCGACCCCATGGCTCGCTATCCTACCGGGCAGCACAGGCAGGAGCAAACCAGCCCAGGAATGATGTCATCACGTGATATCATTCCCGCGTGAGAATCCTTGTCGATCTCCCTGAAAATCACCTTCGCGAGCTCACCGCTCTTGCAGGCCAGAGCGGCGCATCGCGGACCGAGCTGGTTCGCCGCGCCGTGGCGGCCTTTGTCTCGGAAAAGCGTGTTCCGTTGTCAGACTATTTCGGCCTTTGGGCCGACGACGGCCCCACGGAAGACCCGATCGCGTATCAACGGCGGCTGCGCGACGAATGGTAAACAAGCCGTCCTTGTTTGACACAAACGTCCTGATCTCCGCCTTGCTGAACAGAACCGGCAAAGCCTCAACAGCCCTGCTACAGGCAGAAAGCCCGGCGATCAGCATCATCACCTGGATGGAAGTGCTGACAGGGGCTTCGCCGCAAAAAGAAGAAAACACGCGACGATTTCTGGATCGCTTCGATATCATTGGGATGGGGTCCGAAGTCGTGGAACGGGCAGTGCTCGTCCGACGCTCCATGCGTTTCAAACTTCCGGATGCCATCATCTACGCCACAGCCCTCACCGTCGGGCGACTGCTGGTCACAGCCGACCGGCGCGACTTTCCCCCTGAGACTCCGGGTGTCAGCATCCTCGATCTGAACCGGTAGAGCGCACGGCCCGGTAGCATTGGAAGATGTCTTCACTGCTTCCCTTTCCCCGCGCCACCATCTCCCGCCGCGCTGCCGAGCGCCTCGCGGCCGGTCATGTCTGGGTTTACCGCTCCGATGTCATGGCCATCGAGCCCTCCGAAACGCCCGCCGGGCTTCTTCCCGTTCATGACTGGGCCGGCCGCCTCCTCGGTACCGCCCTTTGGAGCCCGACCTCCGAGATCGCGCTCCGGCTTGTCGCCCGCGACGCTCTCACCCCCGAAGCTTGGCTCCCTCTCTTTCGTGAGCGGATACAAACCGCCCTCGCGCGGCGTGAAGCCCTGCTCGACGAGGGCACCGACAGCTGCCGACTCGTCTTTTCGGAAGCCGACGAGCTGCCCGGCCTCATTGTCGATAAGTACGCCGGCATCGTGATCTTTCAGCTGCTCGCGGCCGGGCTCGATACCCCGGAGATCCGCTCCGCGGTCGTCGAGGAGCTT
>CAXTYP010000399.1:0-2466 GCA_964248435.1 uncultured Acidobacteriaceae bacterium
CCTGCCACACCGACGCCCCGCCCGGCCCGTCGCCCGGGCCCGGCAGGCTAGTGGCCAGCAGGTGCTCCGGGGTGTGCCAGCAGCAAAAAAACACGGCAAACGCAGCCAGCGGCGAGCAAAAAACAAACAGTGCCACCTGCAGCAGCAACACAAGCAGCAGTTCCACGCGCACGGCAAGCGGGCGGCCCAGCACGCCGCCGGCGATGCCTAACAACGCGACGAACAGTAGGGGAAAGCACAATGCCGACATCAACCCCGTGAGCTGGGCGGCCGTATGCGCCGAGCCGGGGCGAGCGCCAAGCATGCTCGCAAAGATCGGCGTCACCGCGGCCGCATGCCATCGGCAGGCCGCAACGAGGGGAGCCGCCCCCAGTGCCAGCGCGACGAAGCTGGGAAGCAGTGAAGGGCTGAACTGTTCCGGCTCCGTGCCGAAGTGCCAGGCCGAGTACAGCAGAAAGGCCGCCAGCGAAAACACGGGAAACAGCCACCAGGCCAGCAGCGTTGCCCCGGCCAGGCTCGCATACGCACCAAGAAACAAAGGCAGCCATCCAAAGCTGGAACCGCTTTGGAGGCCGAGACGAAAGCCAAAACGACGAACAGGACCGGGGTCGGGTTGCAGGCATTGTTCCGCCAGCACGTGGTCGTAGGCGCCATGCCACATCGCCACGGCTACCGCGGCAATCGCAAGCGGCACAAGCACCGGTGGACGTCCGAGCCCCAGGCTGGAACCCATGCAGCAAGCCACCGTGACCAGCGCAAACAAGCCAAGCCGCTCGGGCAGCAGCAGGCCGCGCGCCATCACTTCACCCGGCTTCGAGCTCCCGGCGAGCAACGGGCGCACTCCTCGGGCCAACCCCGAAGGCAGTTCCGGCGTGCTCACCGCGCCGCCTCCTGGTGGCCCGCGCTGTTCGCCGCGCTTGACTCGGGCTGCCCCGCTCGTTCCTCCAGGCCGGCCTTGTCGCTGATTGGCAAGGCTGTACCATGTGCTTCGAAGCTTGGCTCCTGAGGAGCCGTCCCGGCCCGCATGGCTCCGAAACTGCTGTGCAGGGCGGCGCGAACCATCGGCCCCTTGGGTAATGACCAGGCGACGCCAAGCTTTTCCCCAAGCCCCCGGCTCGTTTCGCTTAAAAATCGCACGAGAGCGTCGGGTTCACTACGCTCAAACATGCGCAGAAACAGCATCGGCGCCACTTCTGGAGCAAGTTGCAACGCTTGGACGAACACAGCATCCATCCGCCGGTCCAGGCCGCCGCCAAAGCCCGGCTCCGCGTGCGCCGGCGGCACCCGGCCCCCTTTGATCGCCCTTGCAATCGCCCGGCTGTGACGCTGGATCCTCAGGAATGCATAGCCGGAGGATGGCTTGATGCGCCCGCCGCGGATCCCGATCGGATGGATGCCAGACCCTGTCCGTGTACGACGGACGCGACCGCCCATCGGCAGCGACCCACGCTCGCGGTACAGGACCTCCCAGCTGCCGGCGCGCTCAGCAAGCCAGGCCTCAAGGTCGCGCGCTGCCTCCGGCTCCGGCAGTCCAGGCGGGTCCAGGGAGGGCATTTCGACCAGGGCTTCCGTCTCCGAAAACGGCAGCACATACACAAAGCGCACCCGGCCCTGGCGGTCCGCAGGCAAAAATTGCATCAGGTCGACCGTGCTCGGGTCAAAGCAGGACTCAGCCGTGCGCACATGCCAGCCCAGAAAGCGTTGCAGGAGCCCGGGCGCTCCGCCACTCGGACCCATTCCGTTGCCCGGCAGCGGCCGGCTGTCGAAAACTCTCCCGGCCAGGACCCGGCCGCTGTCAGTCTCCACCGCAAGCAGCCCGTCCGACCGGCGGGTTATCGCGCTCACCGTGACCCCGCGCAGCAGCTCCTGCTCTTCGGCCCGGTCCACCCCGGCCAACGCCGAACGGTAAAAATCGTCCGCGGCCAGGTGGCAGTAGCGGTAATGGCGGCTGCTGCGCACGACCTGGTCGGGGCCGCAGCTCACGCGCCAGGAGCGCCAGGAGCACGACACCGCCGAAGCGAATGGCTGCTCTTCCGTATCCCAAAAGCACCAGGTGCGATCGCGCTTGTACTCCCTGCGCGGCTCCAGCAGCAGCACGCGCCCGGGCGCCTGGGCCGCATACAACGCCGCGGCCAGGCTCAGGCCGGCGCAGCCTGCTCCAACAATGACGGTTTCAAAATCCGGCTTCATCGCGACGCCCCGGCAGAAGCCATGGGCGAGGCCGCCCCGCAATCCGCCGGCCTCCGCTTCCAGGGCGCAAGCAACAACGAGCGTCCCACCAGCTCCCCTTTGCGGCGGGCGGGCACCACCGTGCGCATGCGCCAGGAACGCGGGACGTCCCTTCCAACTCCCACCCCGATCTCTCGATAGCAGGCGGCTGCCGCCAGGATGCCCGTGCGCGCGCGCCACGGCAGGTATCCCATGCCCCGGTCGGCGGCTCTGTAGTAGCTTTCAGCCAGCGCCAAC
>CAXTYP010000400.1:0-2450 GCA_964248435.1 uncultured Acidobacteriaceae bacterium
CACGGTGGAGGTGCCGTTAAAGGCATACAGGCCCGAGCGGTAGGAGCCGAAAACATTGTCATCGTGATCAGTGAGCCGCTTGAAATCAAAACCGAACTTGAGCGTGTGCGTGCCTTTGCTCCAGGTCACGTTGTCGAGCAGCTCAAGGATGCCGGAGCCCTGGCGCGATGGGTTGCCGCCGCCGGTGACAGCGAAGCCGGTGATCTGCGCGTTGGGAGCTTCCGGGGCCGTGTCGACATCGGTAACGCCGGTGATGCCGGACTGGGTGAGCAGCGCCTGCGTGTCCAGGTTGACGGTGGTCGAGGTGCGGCGGGCGTTGAAGCCGGCACGGAACTCGTTGATGAGCCTGGGCGAAAAGAGATAGGTGTGGGCCAGGGTCAGGCCGAGGTCGATCTCCGGCTGGGCGTAGCCGCCCTGTAACGGCGACCCGGCGACGGTGCAAAAGCCGGAACAGTTGGGGTTGGGCGCGGTGGTGACATTGCGCGACTTGTAGGAGAAACGTGCAAAGCCGGACTGCTTCGGGGTGAAGGTTTGGTCAAGCCGCAGGTCGCCCTGGTTGCTGGCGATGGGGGCGGGGAAGTTGACGGCGTAGTTGTTCTGGTAGCTGTCGGCGGAGCCGCGATTTGGTAGCGGATAGAAGAGCCGCATCATGTTGGCGGCCACCGGCGAAACAGGCACCTGCGTGGTGCCTTGCCCAGTCGTGAGCGGGGTGCAGTCGTAGTTGTAAACAGAACCGGCGGGTACCGGGTTGCCGTTGCCGTCGAGGCAGGTGCTTTGCGCGCCCTGCGCGGCGAGGTAGCTGGTGAGGTCGCCGGAACGCATGGCGAGCGAGGGGACGCTGATGACGAGCGGCTGCTCGCGCGGCAAGCGCAGGCCCTCAAAGGAGGCGAAGAAGAAGGTTTTGTCGTGGCCGTTGTAAAGGCGCGGGAGGGAAAGCGGACCGCCGACAAAGCCGCCGAAGTCGTTCATGATGATCTTCGGTTTGGAGCCGGTGAAGGGGTCGCCGGCATTGAGCGCGGTGTTTTCGTGATTTTCAAAGACACCGCCGTGGTACTGGTTAGTGCCCGGGCGCGAGGTTGTCGTGATGTCGGCGACGCCCGAGTATTCGGCGTTGTTGTTGGTTTCAGAGACGCGGATCTCGGAGATGGAGTTGAAGGAAGGAAAGAGTTCGTTGAGTGGGCCGCTCGACTCCACGTCGACGCTTGAGATGCCGTCGAGTGTCACGGAAAACAGTGCGGGGGTGGCGCCTGCGATGACGAGGTTGCCGGAGCTGTCGGTCTGGACGCCGGGGTTGGTCTCGGTGAGGGTGGTGATGGGGCTGGTGGAGCCGTTACTGTGAGCAAAGATCGCAACCGGGAGACCGACAAGCTCCTGGTTGGTTTCCGTGCTGGAAACGCTGGAGGTTTCGGTGGTGATGACGCCTTCGCTCGAGCCCTGTACCTCAAGCGTCTGCGTTTCAGAACCGACCGAAAGAGCGGCATCGACGCGCTTGTTTTCGCGCGCCTGGAGGACCAGGTTGGTGAACTCGGCCTTAGCGAAGCCGGGCTGCTCGACCGTGACCGTGTAAGTGCCGGCGTCAAGGATGTTGAAGGAGTATTCGCCGTTTTCGCTGGTGGTGGCGGACCGTCGCGCACCCGTGCCGGTGTTGACGAGAGTGAGGGTCGCGCCCGGAACGGACGCGCCCGCACTGTCGGTGACGGTGCCCACGATGTTGCCGAAGGTGGACTGCGCCCAGCCCCCGGCGACGCTGAACAAGGCAAGCAGGAGAAGAAGAAAGCAGGCGAGCGGGGTCGAGCGGGAGTTGGGCATGGGTCACTCCTGGCGATCAATCGACGACACTGTGGGGTTGCAGAGCGGGCGCTGGAAGCGGAGCCCGCCCTGCTAGTCAGGGCTCTGAATTAGGGCTTTACTTATGGCTTCATGGGCAGGTCCATGCCGGGGTTCTTCGGAAAGAAGTTGAACGGCATCAGTTCGAACTCATGCCACATGGTCGGCATCTGCGGCCAGTCTTCGGCACGCGGCGTGTGGTGGAAACCCACCGTGTACCAGGCGACGATGTCGGTGTTCATGATGTTGCGGTTCTTCTTGGTCCACACCTGCAGGCCGTCGGTGCCGCGGCTGCCGCTCACATAAGTGCCGGCGGCGAAGCGTTCGTCCGGCTGGTAGGGCGTGATCCAGAGCTGGTGCTCGGAGAAGCCGGCGCGGCGCTGCGGCCATTCATCCGAGGGCAGCAGGGAAGCCGCCGTGAGGCCGGGCATGAGCGCGTAGCCAGTCGGCTGGCCGAGCGGGCCTTTCTTGTCGGACGAGACAAAGCGCCACATGGCCGGGTGCTCGAGACTGACGTTGGACATGGCGTCAAGCTCGGTTGCCGGCATGGTGGGCTGCATCGCCCAGATGACATGGCGGCCGTACGCTTCCTTGTTCGGCACTTTGTACTGCACCAGCTTGTC
>CAXTYP010000401.1:0-2435 GCA_964248435.1 uncultured Acidobacteriaceae bacterium
AGAGGCAGAGAGAGGTGCAGAGGCAGAACAAGGTGTGGAGGCAGATGAAGGTGCACCCGATACGCTGCTGGCGGCGGAGATTGCCGGGCGTTTGGGCGAGGTGGATGCGGCGGCGGATGCTTATGGCAAGGTGCTGGCGGCTTCGCCGGCCGGCAGCCCGGAGGCAGCGGAAGCGAACGCCGGGCTGGCTCACCTGCTGATTGCGGCAAAGCGCTACGGCGACGCCGAACCAGTGCTGCGGAAAGCCTTGAAGGCCGACCCGGCGAGCCCGGCTTTGAACACGGAGCTGGCCGAGGTGTTGAGCGCGGGGGGCAAGCAGGCGGAGGCGATCGCGGTGCTTGAAAACGTGCATGCCGGGAAGCCGGAGGACGCAGGGATCGCAGCGATGCTGGCTGACCTTTACCGGCAGGCCGGGCAGCCGAGGAAGGCGGAGCCGTTGCTGGCCGAGGCATTGAAAGCGAACCCGCACGACCCGGCACTGCTGGCCGAGCGGGGCGACGCATTGGTGCGCGAAGGCCGTTCGGAGGAGGCGATCCCGGTTTTGGAAGAGGCGACCCGGCTGGAGCCGGCGGACGGCAATGCCTGGAGCAGCCTGGCTTTCGCCGCCAACCAGGCTCACCAGCCGCGGTTGGTGCTTGACGCGCTGGCCATGCGATCAAAAGTAATGAGAGAAACCCCTGCTACCTATTTCCTAACGGCCACCGCGTGGGATAGTCTGCATGCAACCAAGCAGGCAGTGGAATCTTACCGGCAGTTTTTAGCGGTCGCAGGGACGGGTTTTCCGGACGAAGTGTGGCAGGCCCGGCACCGGCTCATAGCCCTCGGTAAGTAGCACCCCGCAGCTTGGCGGACGCACGAGGAGGTGCTCCGATGCGCGCTTCTGCTTTGTTGGCCGGTTCGTTTTTTGCCTTGACACTCGCTTACCCCTCCATGCTCCTTGCCGCGGACAACCGCTTTCCGGACCTTTCGGCTCTCCAGGCGCTGGCTGAGAAGGCCCAGCACGCCAACCTGCGCGAGCAGTGCTACCTCTACGCAGAGCTGGTGCGCGGAAGCACGGAGCTGGCCAACCACAAGCTGGCCGAGGGCGACAGCGAGGCCGGGGCCTTGGCGTTGAAGTCCGTCGAGGCTTACGCGGCGGCCATGGACCTGGCGCTAGCAGCCGACGCGAAAAAGCTGAAGGACGCGGAGATTCTGCTGCGGGAAAGCTCTTTCCGGTTGAAGGCGGCCATGCTGGCGTCGTCGATCGACGACCGGCCGGCGATGGCGTCGGCACTGGGGAAGATCAACGCGGCGGAGTCGCGAGTGATGGGCGCGGTGTTCGCACACTAAGCTCGGTCTTGATCCATGGTGCCGGTGCCCTGCTGGCTGGCCTTAAACAGCGTCCGGCTTGCATCTGAAAGGTCCTGATTCAAAGCGCGTTCTCGCCAAAGTGGATGTTCGGTAGATCGTCGACCACGCGGCGGAGTGCCTGCTCCCAGCGACCGTGGATGCGTTCGAGCTCCGGGTCGCCGGCACCGAAACGCCGGTAGTCGCTGAACTCGAGGCTGCCCCGGCGATACTGCACCAGCTCGACCGGGGGCCCGACCGTGACGTTGGACCGCATGGTGGCGTCCATGCTGAGCAGCGCGTATTTGGACGCGGCTTCAAGCGAAGTGGTGCGGGCGTCGATGCCGCGATCCAGGATCGGCCGGCCGTACTTGACCTCGCCGATCTGGAGGTAGGGCGAGTCGTCGGTAGCGCAGATGGGGTTGCCTTGCGGGTAGATCAGGTAGAGCTCCGGCTCGCCGCCGCCGCCAGGCAGTCGCACCTCGCCGCCGAGCAGCAGGTGGATGTTAAACGAGTAATCGTCTTTCGCGAGCGCGTCGCGGTCCAGGTCTGATACGGCGCGAACGCAGCTGCCCACGGCGCGCGCTGCCTCGTACATGCTTTTGGCCGCGGCCAGGCCCAACCCCGCGCGGAACTGTTCAGACAGTAGCGTGACCACGGATTGAGTGATTGAAAGGCTGCCGCTGGTGAGGATGGTAAAGGCGCGTTCGCCCGGCGTGGCAAAGGTGTGAAGTTTGCGGCAGGTGTTTACCTGGTCGTAGCCGGCATTGGTGCGGGAGTCCGAGGCCATCACCAAGCCTTCGTGCGTTTTGATACCGAGGCAGTACGTCATGAGTGCTGTTTTCGCTCTCCCTGGGCGCGGACGCGGCTGACGTTACAAACCGCTTGCGCCTGTTCATGCACCTGTTACAGTCTTAGCACGCTTGCCGGAGACCGTTCCCCCGGCGGCGCGCTTGACCCAATACACACATCGACGAGGGCCCCACGTGCACCTTCGCCTTGGCTTCGACATCCAATTTGAACTTCCCGCTCCCGTGGCGATTGTCGCCCTTCTCCACGTGCACCCATCGGTAGATGCGCGCCTTCTGCTGCCGGACACGTTAAAAACT
>CAXTYP010000402.1:0-2427 GCA_964248435.1 uncultured Acidobacteriaceae bacterium
TGGGCGACTCGCATCAGCATTGCTTGCGAAGGCGGCGCCGACGATGCGCGCGGCGCATGGCTCCTGTTTACCACCCCGAACACGGTGCATGCAGCGGGCGCGGCGAGCCGGGCGGTGGTGGAAGCGGAGCGCTACCGGGTGGCCTTGTTGTCGTACGGGGCGAAGTGGGTGGATGGCGGGCTGCTGGCGCGGGCGCTGTTGCCGATGATCCTGTCAGAGATCGCGACGGCGTATCCGCCGGCGCAGGTGAACGATCCGGCGAAGCGAATTGCTTTTGCGACGAGCGAGTTCCTGCTGATGGACGCGGAACACTATCGCGAGCTGGGCGGCCACAAAGCCTTCGCAAGCTCAACCACGCCGGAGGTGGACCTGGCGTTCGCGGCGAAGCGACGCGAGTGGAGCGTGCGATACCGGGACGCCCCGGAAGCGGTGGCGGCTCAGGTGGAAATGAGTTTTGGCGCGCTTTGGAAAGCCTGGCGCGGGAAGCTGCCGTCGCTGATTCACAACACGGCTGCGTTGGCGGCGTGGCGACTGCTGGACGTACTGCTGCTTTGGGGTTTGCTGCTGCTGGCATTGTTGTACCCGGTCCCATTCCCGTGGGAGCGCTGGGTGTTGTGGATCTTGTGGGTGCGCAATGGGTGGCGCGTGTACCGGCGCGCCGGGCGCTCGCACATGCCGGCGGCGGACCTGCTGCTGGGCCTCACGCTGGGGCTGCCGCTGTTTGCGGTGCTGTGCGCGGTGAGCCGCCCAGGCAAGGGAACACCCTTGCGATAGCACGGGAACTGGCTGTGCGACCGAACGGGCCCCGCAGCATCCCATGCGAGGGAGCAAGCATGATTTTGCTGACACGCAGGGCAGAGTGGAGCGCCGCGCACTTTTACTGGGTCGAGGGCTGGAGCGAGGAGGAGAACCGGCGCCGCTTTGGGCTGTGCGCCAACCGCAACGGGCACGGCCACAACTACACGCTGGAGGTGACCGTAGGGGGCGAGGTGGACCCGGAAACAGGCTTTGTGGTGGACCTGAAATGGCTGAAGGACGTGATGGAGCGCGAGGTGATCGCGGTGTACGACCATCGCCACCTGAACCTGGAAGTGCCGGATTTTAAAACTGCGCAGCCCACGGCTGAAAACATCGCGGTCGCGATCTGGCGGCGGCTCGACGGCAAGGTAGGCCCGGGCGCGAAGCTGCAGCGGGTGCGCGTGTACGAGATGCCGGACCTGTTTGCGGATTACTACGGGGAAGCATGAAGGCTTACTTGGGACGACGCTACCGGTTCTGTGCTTCGCACCGGCTCCATCGGCCGGAGTGGGACGAGAGACGCAATATGGACACGTTCGGCAAATGCGCGAACCCCCATGGACACGGCCACAACTATACGGTCGAGGTGCTGCTAGGGGGCGAAGTGGACCCGGTGACCGGGATGATTTTCGACCTCGTCGCGCTGGACGCCGTCGCCCAGCGCGAGGTGATTGCACCATTCGACCATATGAACCTGAATCTTCATTCAGCTTTCGACGGTTGCGTCCCAACAAGTGAAAACGTCTGCATCGAGATCTTCAACCGGCTTGAAAGGGCGCTGCCGGACGGGGTGCTGTGGCAGGTGCGGGTGGAAGAAACGCCGAATAACTTTTTCACGTACACAGGTGGCGAACGGGGACCGAAATGACCGAATTGCCAAGGAACGGCACTGGAGCCGGCGCGCTGGACCTGCCTGCGAGCGGCCTCCGTGAGGCGAGTACGGAGGAGCTGTATCGCGAGCTCATCTACCGCTTCGACGGCGACCCATCGCGCGACGGCCTGCTGAAGACCCCGGAGCGCGCGGCAAAAGCCATGGACTTTTTAACCGGCGGTGTCGGCCAGGACCCTGCGGCGATCCTGCGCAGCGCCTTGTTCGACGTGGACTACGACGAAATGGTGATTGTGCGCGACATCGAGATGTATTCGCTGTGCGAGCACCACATGCTTCCGTTTTTCGGAAGGGTGCATATTGCGTATATCCCGCAGGGTAAGGTGGTGGGGCTGAGCAAGCTGCCGCGGCTGGTGGATGTGTTTGCGCGGCGGCTGCAGGTGCAGGAACGCATGACGCGGCAGATCGCCGATGCGCTGCAGGAGGCGGTTGCGCCCATGGGCGTCGGCGTGGTGATTGAAGCGCAACACCTGTGCATGATGATGCGTGGGGTGGAAAAGCAGGCCTCGCACACCGTGACCTCGGCTATGGTCGGCGTGTTCCAGGAGCAGCCGACCCGGCAGGAGTTTTTATCGCTGGTGCGCGCGGGGAGCCGGCGTGACCCGTAGCGGCTCGACGGACTGCGAGGTACTTCGTTGAACGGGCTGCTGCTGGTGGACAAGCCGAGTGGCTGTACCTCGCACGACGTGGTGGCCCGGGTGCGACGAGCCACCGGCGAAAGCTCGGTGGGGCACCTGGGC
>CAXTYP010000403.1:0-2417 GCA_964248435.1 uncultured Acidobacteriaceae bacterium
GGCCTGCCGTGACTGCATCGTGGACCGCCGGGCTGCGCGGCAACAGCAGTGTGAGCGGGCCGGGCCAGAAGCGGTCCATCCACAAACGCGCTACTTCCGGAATGGCGGTCACCAGGGTCGGCAGCAGGGTTTCGTCCGCGATATGGACGATCAGCGGATCCCAGGCGGGCCGCTGCTTGGCGATGAAGATTTTCTCGACAGCGGACGGATCCAGTGCATTCGCGCCAAGTCCGTAGACCGTTTCCGTCGCAAAGGCGACAGTGCCGCCTGCGCGCAGGAGGGCCGCTGCCCCCGCGATCGCGTCACCCCACTGCCCGGGGTGCGCGGGATCGGCGTGGAGGCGCAGTGTACGGGGAGCCATGCTCCATTATGCGCGGCGCGGGCTTCGTATACTGCTGGTATGGATGCGGTGGAGATCGAGGTCAAGTTTCGCGTCGCGGACCCGGCGGCGCTCGATGGGAAGCTGCGCGAACTCGGGTTTCGGTTGGAAACGGCACGGACGTTTGAGCGCAATGTGTTGTTTGACACCGTCGACCACCGCCTGCGCGCGACCCACTCCATCCTGCGGATTCGCCGCTACGGCGAACGCTGGGTATTGACGCACAAGTGCCTGCCCCCGAACTACGACCCAGGCGAACGCCACAAGCATCGCCTGGAAACCGAAACAATGGTGGAGGATGGTGAGGCGCTCGCGACCATGCTGGAGCGCCTGGGATACCGGCCGACATTTGTGTACGAAAAATGGCGCACGGAATACGCCGACGGCACCGGGCATTGCGTGATGGATGAAACGCCGGTCGGCCTGTTCGCGGAGCTGGAAGGGCCGGAGGGTTGGATCGACCGGCAAAGCCGCGCGCTGGGGCTGTTACCGGACGACCTGCTGACGCTCAGCTATGGGCGACTGTTCGATGCGTGGCGCGCGGAAACCGGGAGCGGGGCGAAGCAGTTGACGTTTGCGGAATGTGGCGGCGCGACCAGCTGACAATGAGCGGCTTAGGTTAGCGACTGCCGAGAAACACGTCGATCACGGGCGCGACTGTGCCGAGCTCGCAACCCGGCGCCATGTGGCCGCAGTCGGAGTGCAGCACCAGCGTTTGGGCCTGGACCAGCTTTGCAAACGCAAGCGCCGGGATGGGATTGACCATATGGTCCTGTTCGGCATTGATGATGAGCATCCGCGCCTGCACCGCGCGCGCGACCGTGTAGATGTCGCCGCCGTGCGCGATGTCGTGTGCAAGTATGGCCTGCAGCTGGCGCAGGTAGTCGTTGGCATCGCTGGCCGGCCCCGTGGTGGCTTGTGCCAAAAACTGCGCGAAACCCTCACGCGTCGTGTGATCGACGCGAAAGGCCGGCGTCGTGAGATTCATCTGTTGGATGGCAGCCACGAGCGGCAACGCCGGCCTGTGGGTGTAGGCACCGTGCAGGTACTCAGGGTCCGACTCCAGCGCTTCTTTCTCAGAGGACCATAGCAGGAGGTCATAGGCGGTCAGCTGCGGCGAGCCCACGATGGTGACGATCTTGTCCATGAACGTGGGCGCATCCACGGCCCACTCGAACGCCTGCATGCCCCCCATGGATTGACCCATGACGGCGTAGATGTGGTCGAGGTGCATGGTTTCGCGCAGGAAGCGCTGTTCGGCGCGCACCATGTCGCGGATGGTAAAGACGGGGAACGCGGTGCCGTGCTGGGCCGTGCTGTTGGAGGGCGAAGAGGAAACGCCGTTGCCGAATGGGTCGACGACAACTGCAAAATACTTGTTGGTGTCGATGAAGTGGTTGGGGCCCGGACCGATCAGCGCGGTCGCGTCGCCGCTGCGCCCGGTAAACCACATGGGAAACAGGATCGCGTTGTTCTTCGCTGCATTCAGGGTGCCGAAGGTGCGATAGCCGAGCCGGCAGTTCTGGATCGTCGCGCCGGAGTCGAGCTTGCACGTGCCGAGCTCGGAGTACTGCAGGGGCGGCGGCGCTTGCGCGTGGGCCGAGGAAGCGAACAGCATGGCAGCGCTCAGCAGGACGGCGGTTTTCATGAAACAACCTCTGGCACGAGTTCGGAAAAATCGGCGATGCGGCCCAGCTCGCGCACAATGCTGCTGAGAAGCGCGAGGCGGTTGGCACGCAGCGCAGGATCCTCGGTCATCACCATCGTCTTGTCGAAGAACTGATCGACATACGGGCGCAAGGTGGCGATGCGCTCCAGGGCGGCTTCGTAGTTGCGGTCGATGCGAAGAGCTTCGACCTGCGGTGCCAGCGTGGCTACGGTGCGGGCGAGGGCGATCTCAGCGGCATCCACCAATCGGGCGTCGTCGACTGCGGGGCTAACGGTCAAGTCTTTCTCGCCGGCCTGGCGCAGGATGTTTTTCGTGCGCTTCCACGCGGCGGAGATGGCGACGAGGTCGTCCGAGCCGCGCACCGCGGCT
>CAXTYP010000404.1:0-2409 GCA_964248435.1 uncultured Acidobacteriaceae bacterium
TTCCCCGAGCTAACGCGGCCACTTTGTGGCGTGTCCTTGTGGCAGCGGTGGCGCTCCCGTTGATCACGGTAAGGATCTCCATGCCGACCAACGGGAGGGCCGCGACGTTTGCAATGCGGATCACACGAGCACCCGCCACGAAGTGGCCGCCAGCCGCGCAGGCGGTTTCCCAAACACAAAAACGCCCTGCCCAGGTCGTTCCGGGCAGGGCGTTTTTGTATCAGCGGGCGCGATCGCTTACGCGATCGCGCGGTGCCGGACGACCTGGTCGGCTTGCGGGCCTTTCTGGCCTTGCACCACGTCGAACTCGACTTCGTCGCCTTCTTTCAGGCTCTTGTAGCCATCGATCTGGATGGCGGAATAGTGCACAAACACATCCGGCCCATCATCCCTGCCGATGAAGCCGAAACCCTTTGCATTGTTGAACCACTTGACTGTGCCTTTGAAGTGTCCCACCGGCGGTGCCTTCCTGTGTGTGTGTAAATGCGTGTTTGGACCTGGTTCAATCGCGAACGCCCGCTGGCTTCGAGAAGCAGCGAGTTGCTCCATCGTTGCCGTATGGAACACGGAACCTGCAGAGAAAGTCGCGCGGGACGACCTTTTTTACCCGCGTTTCTTCTCCGCCTTGCTGCCCCCCGCGGTTCCGCTGGCCCCGACAGCCGGGCTGCTCCCTTTTTGACGGAAGCCGCCCCCTTTTAGTGCTGCGCTTTGCTCTTCTTTTTCGAGGCTTTCTTTCGCCGCGCCCGCAGCTGCGCGTACAGGCCCACGCCTACCAGCGTTTTTCCGTCCTGCACCTGCCCTTGCGCGATCAATGCTTCCAGCGCCGAAAGCCGCATCGGATACACGGTCAAGGTTTCATCCGGTTCGAGCCGGGCCGGGCCTGCGGTCAGCCCTTCAGCCAGGTAGATCTGCATCCACTCGCCCAAAAAGCCGGGACTCGCGTAGTAGCGCACCAGCTCGGTCCACCGTTCGGCCGCGTAGCCGGTTTCTTCTTCCAGTTCGCGCTTGGCACCGGCCAGCCGCTCCTCGCCCGGCTCGATCTTGCCGGCCGGCAACTCCCACAGGTACTGCCCGGCGGCATGCCGGTACTGCCGCTCCATGATGATCAGCGGGTCTTTTTTGCCCTTTTTCCCGCTATCATCCACCGCCAGCACCACCACCGACCCGTTATGGCGGATGACGTCCCGCTTCGACACGTGACCGTTCGGCTCGCGAACCTCTTCCTGGAACACCTTGAAGAGCGGCCCTTCATACACCTGCTTTGAGTGCAGCACCTCGGCCTTGCCTTCTTCGCCCAAAGGCAGAGCGGTTGCCTTGCCGGTCTCGCCCGTGCCTTTCTTGCCGTGTTGTTTCGCCATGCGGAAACTCCTCCTGAACTTGCGCTGCTTCCTAAGAGATGTTGTTCAGGAGAAAATCGCCCGCGAGCACCGCACGCTCCACCTCAAACTCCGCGCGAGGTCTCGGGCAGGCGCGCGTGAGAGACTGAAAAAGCAGCATGGAGTTGAGCCCTGTGGCCGGTGCGTGTTACCCACTTTCGGTGCTTCCCGGCCTGTCGCGGCTCACACTGGATGCCGTGGGAGGCGATCTCCCTGAGTTCTTTCCCGCCCCCTGTCATGGTTTTGGATGGATGACGCAGCTGTCCCGGGAGGTCGCTCCCAACCCCGCGTTGGCTGATCTGCTGGAAGCCCAGAACCGGGGCTGGGGCAATGGTCCGGCGGCCCTCGCTCACATCGACCAGCTCCGCACCGGGGCACGCGCTGTGGTCACCGGCCAGCAGGTCGCGCTCTTTGGCGGACCCCTCTACACGCTCCATAAGGCCGCGAGCGCCGTGCGCCTGGCCGCGGAAGCGTCCCGCGCCACCGGCGTCGCGCACGTGCCCATCTTTTGGCTCGCGACCGAAGACCACGACTTTGCCGAGATCGACCATGTCTCGTTCCCCAACAGCGGGAACTTGCCCCACGCGCTCACGACGGTACGCCTTGCGCATCACCCCGACGCCCACTCCGGCAGGCCGGTCGGCGCGCTCCCGCTGGGCGCGTCCGTTGGCCCCGCGCTCGCCGAAGCCGCGGCGCTGCTGGGCGAGCACTCGGAAACGTACGCCCTGCTGGCCCAGTGCTACCGGCCCGAGCTCACCCTGGCCGATGCCTTTGCACAATGGCTCGCGGCGACCTATCGCGAGCAAGGGCTGATCGTATTCAACGCCGCCGGCCGCCGGGCCCATGCGCTCGGTGCGAACGTGCTGCGAGCGGCGATCGAGCATGCCGCCGAGCTTGAACTCTTGTTGCTGGCCCGCGGCGCCCTGCTGGAAACCCGGGGCTACCACCAGCAGGTGCTGGTCAAGCCCGGCCGCAGCCTCCTGTTCCTGCTCGACCGGGAAACCGGCGCGCGGCTGCCGCTCCTTCGCGAACC
>CAXTYP010000405.1:0-2407 GCA_964248435.1 uncultured Acidobacteriaceae bacterium
GGCTGGAGCGTGTGGCCCTTCGACGCGCCGCGCCTGCCCTTGCTGGTCGAAATCTACCCCCGCGCCCTCACCGGCCCGGTCCTCAAATCGAGCGCCGCCGCGCGAAGCCGGTACTTGCAGCAACCCCGCTTCCATACGCTTCTCGCGTCGGCCCGCGCGGAGGCCGAGGCGAGCGAGGACGCCTTTGACGCGTTGGTTTCAGCCCTCGCCATGCGCGACCATGCCCCCTCGTTCGCCGGTCTCTGTGGGGCTCGCGACGAAACGGAGCGGCTCGAAGGCGCGATCTGGCTGCCGCCAAAAGCCTGACTTTGTCCTTCACCGGTAAAATCGGGAAACATGCAATCGCGCAAAGGCAATGAAATCCGTGAGATGTTTTTGAAGTTTTTCGAGCAAAAGGGCCACCGCCGCGTCCATTCCTCCTCGCTCGTCCCGGCAAACGACCCCACCCTGCTGTTCACCAACGCCGGCATGAACCAGTTCAAGGACGTGTTTCTAGGCCTGGAGCAGCGGGCGTACACGCGCGCCACCTCGTCTCAAAAGTGCGTGCGCGCGGGCGGCAAGCACAACGATCTTGAAAACGTCGGCTTTACGCGACGCCACCACACGTTCTTCGAGATGCTCGGCAACTTCTCCTTCGGCGACTATTTCAAGCGCGACGCGATCGCCTACGCGTGGGAGCTCGTGACCTCGCCCGAGTGGTTCGGGCTGCCCAAGGACCGGCTCTATGTCACGATCTTCGCCGGGGAGAATGGCGTCCCGCGCGATGCGGAGGCTTACGACCTGTGGCGCGAGCAGGGCGTTCCGGCCGACCGCATCTTTGAAATGGGCGCGAAGGACAATTTCTGGCAGATGGGCGAAACCGGCCCCTGCGGGCCGTGCTCTGAAATCTTCTACGACCTGGGCCTCGAAGCCGCCGAAGAGCCGGGGGTGGACAAGCCGTTCGGCCAGGACGACCAGCGCTACGTCGAAATCTGGAATCTCGTCTTCATGCAGTTCGACCGGAGCCGAACCGTTCGACAACCGTCGAACGGAAACGATTCCAATTCGACAACCATCGAACGATCCAGCCATGAACCCGAGTTCACCCTGGAGCCACTTCCCAAGCCATCCATCGACACCGGCGCCGGCCTGGAACGGCTCGCCGCCGTGCTGCAAGGCAAGCTCTCGAACTACGAAACCGACCTCTTCACCCCGCTGATCGCCCGCGCCGCCAAGCTCACCGGCACGCAATACGGCGACGGCTCCGCCCCGAGCGATGCCTCGCTGCGCATCATCGCCGACCACGCCCGCGCCGCAACATTTCTTATCGCCGACGGTGTAAACCCCGCGAACGAAGGCCGCGGCTACGTGCTGCGCAAAGTTCTGCGTCGCGCGATTCGCCACGGACGATTGCTCGGACAACAGCAGCCGTTCTTATCGCAGATGGTCTTCGTCGTCCGCGACGAGATGCAAACCGCTTATCCTGAGTTATACGATCATGCCGGGCGTGTGGCGAAAGTAGTCGAAGCGGAAGAGCGGCAGTTTGCGCGCGTATTGGAGACTGGCGCGGCAAAGCTCGAACTCCAGCTTGACGTGGCAAAGGAGCTTGCGAACGTCGGGGGAGCGTTACCGCAAATGGACGACATGCTAGTGGATGGCAGCATCTTCCGTGACGAAGGTTTCCAACCCTCAGGAAGAAAGCCTGGCTACGCTGAGCCGCGTGCCTCGCTGGCAGGGAGCGTTGCATTCCACCTATACGAAACCTATGGCCTGCCACTTGATTTCATGGTCGATGCCGCGCGTGATGCGAGTGTTGACTTTGACTTAGCCGGATTCGAGCAGGCAAAAGCAGAAGAGCAAGCCCGCGCTCGCGCGTCTTGGAAAGGTGGCTCGAAGCAGACGGCCTCCCCGGCGTATCGCGATGTAGCCAAAACTGTGTTTAAGGGTTACACCCAGCTCACTTCAACCAACTGCGAAGTGATCGCGTTAGTCAAGGATGGGGTTGGCGTGCCCGCGGCGAGTGCTGGGGATGAGGTGGAAGTCGTGCTCGACCACACCAGCTTTTACGCCGACTCGGGCGGACAGCAGGGCGACCATGGCGTCCTGCTGTCGGACGACCACAACGCCGTCGTCGCCGAGGTACACGGCTGCTTCGCCCCGGTGCAGGGCGTACGCGCCCACCGTGCCACGCTGCGGCTGCCCCTGAAAGTCGGCGACCGCGTGGACACGGTCGTCGACGCCGAGCGCCGGAACAGCACGCGCCGCAACCACACCGGCACACACCTGCTGCACGCGGCGCTGCGCGAAGTATTGGGGCCACATGTCAAGCAGGCCGGGTCGCTCGTCGAGCCGGGCCGTCTCCGCTTCGACTTTTCGCACTTCGCCCCCATCGCCGATGAAGAGCTGGCCGATATTGAAACACTGGTCA
>CAXTYP010000406.1:0-2403 GCA_964248435.1 uncultured Acidobacteriaceae bacterium
CTGGCGGAGGCGCGCGCCACCTGGCCCACCGGGCCGATGCGCGATGCCGTGGGGCTGCTGAATGCGCCGCGCCGGACAGCCTCGGCCGATGCGAGTGAGGCGTTGAACGCGCTGCTTGTCGCCGAAAACCCGAAGGCGATCGTCAGCGGTGCCCTGCCGGCAACGGCTGCGCTGCGGGCCGCCAAGGAAGAGGTAGCGGCAGCGCTCGCCGTGGCGAAAAAAGCCGCGCCCCGGTTCAGTCGCAAATACCGCGACACGCTGGGAGCGGACCTGGTCGCGTTGCGCATGGACACGCCATGCCAGGTGCACCCGCTGGTGGCGCAAACGTGGCGTGGGCGTTTCAAGGACTCGATTGTGATGGGCGTGAACTTCGGCTTTCGCCCCGGTTACGTGCACTTTTCGGCGCGTGGGCCCAAGGGGATCAACGTAATTCAATTTCTGCGCGAGCATGCACCGCCGGGGGTCGACCAGGGCTACGGCAATGGGCACGACCAGGCCAGCGGCGGGGCGGTGCCGGTCGGGGCATGGGACGCCTTTGCCGAGGATCTGGGGTTTGGACCGGAGCTGTGGCTTGCCCTTTAACCGGTCCCAGCTCGCAAGGGTTTCTTGGAAGCGGCTGTTTGGCCGAACACCGTCCGGGCGCGCATCTGAGCAAGGAAATGACTCCTGAAGACGATGTAGAACGGAAGCCGGGACGGCCTCGCAAGAACGCGGCCGCCAAGCAGGGCGCACACGGCGGTGAAGCTGCAGCAAAGCCGCTGGCGAAAACCAAGGCCAAAAAAACTGCAAAAAAGAAGGTCGTGGCGAAACCGGCAAGCAAGAAAGAGCTGGCCGAGGCCGACCTTGCGCGACGGCTCGAGTACCCCCTGTTCTCCTGCACGCCGCTTGGGGAAAGCGAAGCAAAACCGTGGCCGAAGGAAGCCATGCGGCTCGGCTTTGCCGTGAAGGTGATGGGCCAGCCGGGGCTGAAAAGCAACGACACACGGCGTTGGCAACAAAATCCACACCTGCGTGTCTCGCTCGGACACCTGTGCGAAATTTTCGGGTACCTGCGCAAACACAACATCCACATGTACCGTATGAGCTCCGACATGGCCCCGTATGCAACGCACCCGGATATGCCGCAGTTCCACGCGATGGTGCGCGAGTCGGCGAGCGACCTGGCGTATGTGGGTAAACTGGCGCGCCAATCCGACATCCGGTTGTCGTTTCATCCTTCGCAGTTCATCGTGCTGAACAGCGAGAATGAAGAGCTGACAAAAAAGAGTATGTGGGATCTGGAGTCGCAGGCCGACATGCTGGACCGCATGGAGTGTGGCCCGGAGGCTCGGCTCGTGATCCATGTGGGCGGGGCCTACGGCGATCGGGAAAGCGGCTGCGCGCGATGGATCAGGACGTGGAGCCGCTTGAGCGAGCCGGTGCGACGGCGGCTGGTGCTCGAAAATGATGACATACGCTACAGCGCGGCTGATGTGCTCAAAATCCACGAAGCCACCGGCGTTGCCCTGGTGTTTGACTACCAGCATTTCTGGTGCATGAACCCGGAAAAACTCTCAATGCTGCCAACGATTGAGCGCTTTCTCAAGACGTGGCCGGAGGGCCAGCGGCCGAAGCTGCACTACTCATGCGCGCGGACGGAGCTTCGCGAGATCAAGCGCAAGAACCGCAAAACGAAAAAGATTGAAACCGTGCTGCAGCCACCGATTTGGACCGGGCACGCGGACTACAACAACCCGTTTGAAACCATGCAGTTTCTGCGCTCGATCGCGCACCTCGATGCAGACATCATGCTGGAAGCGAAAGCCAAAGACCTGGCGCTGCTGCGGCTGCGCAACGATATTGCGCGCTATGCGCCGGAGTTGGCATTGCGCTACAACATTACTCTGGCAGAGGCAAACGAGGACGCGCCGGAGCTGGTGCTGGAAGACGAGAGCGGAGACGAGTCCGAAGCTGAAACGGCCTAGCAGCGCCAAGAAAAAACCGGGAAGCATAGAAGCTTCCCGGTCTGGGCCCCACTGTTGCAACAAGGGGGTGCAGCTTGGCTGCGGCCTCATCCTGGGCTCCAAAGGAGCTTGCGGATGGCAAGGCCGCCTTTATCCCTGGCGAACGCGGGCGTTATGCTTGTCGCGCGCGATGGCCTGGGATAGATGATTTTGCTGACGGTTCAGCACTCGGCGCTCCTGGGGCGACAGGCTGCCGTGGTTGGCGGCACGCATGTATCTCGCTTCGGAAGCGATGTGGGCTTCGCGGTTCTCAAGCCGCGCTCTTGCTGGTGCTGGCTGCGAGCAGCCAGGGTCCCCGGAGCCGGAACGTTGGTTTGCGCCACGGCGTTGAGGGTCGAAGGGTCATCAGTGTAAGTGCTGCAAGTGTGGCACGCATGGCGGTTCTCCTTGCGCTCCCTCG
>CAXTYP010000407.1:0-2391 GCA_964248435.1 uncultured Acidobacteriaceae bacterium
CTCATAACTGCGTCCCTCGGACCGGATGTTATCCAGGCGGATCGCAAGCATTGCCTGCCCCTTGAACCGGCCCAGTGATTTGGCATCGATCACGGTGCCGGTCGCGGTCGATCCGGCGCGGACCACGGTAGCTCCACGAACCACGATCGGGTCAGCAACGGTCGCCGAAAAACTCTGGCCCGCCTGGCTGATCTTGGAGCCGAGATCCTCACGCGTGGTAACGCGGAGGTGCGTCCCGGCCGGGATCGTCAACTCTGCCGGGGCCTGGGCGGCCCGGGGCGCGACGGCCTGCGTATTGCCGTAAGCACGATTGGTGGCGGCGCCGGCATAGCCCCCCGCCGTCGCCTGGGTTGCCGGCGCAGCCTGCTGGGTTACCGGCGCAGCCTGGCTGACAGGCGCCGCGTTAGGGTTGACAGCCTGCTGGCCGGCTGCGTTGGGCGCGGTTTCTGTTGCCGTCTGCGGGGCCTGCTTACTGCACCCGCCGGCGAGCAGCGTGACGGCCAGGGCCAAAGGAAGAACGCGCGATGGAGGGCGAAGTAGGAACGAGGCTGTTGTCATAGAACACTTACGATGCTTCTATTTCTGGCGAAGTTTCATATTTTGGTGATTCCTCCCGTGGCTGCGGCGGCGACCGCTGACTGGTATTCTCAGCCTATCAACGGAGGGGGGAGGAACACGAGCGTTGGCACTTGAATCGCCACGGAAACGGCCTCTCCAATCTTCTCCGGACCTACACCCGGAATCAGTCTTACGCCCGGAACAGGCCCCACAACTGGCCCCTGGAGAGGCGCCAGAAGCGGCCCCAGAAACGGCTGGAGAGCCGCATCTCCGTTCGGAGCCCGCACCCCCCGCTAACCCGCCTTTCGGTTCAGTTCGCCCGATCCCGTCCGTCCGAAGTTTGCACGGCCCGCTTTCCCTCCTGCCGCTGGCCGGTGCCCTGCTGGTCGTGCTGCTGGGTTTGAGCGCGTTCAACGCGTTCAAGCTGCCGGCCCCGTACCACGGCAGCACCTTCGGCTTGTTTTTGTTCACCGGGCTGACGGTTTTGTTGTTTGTGCTCCTGCTGCTGCTTGTTGTTTTGTTAGCGCGCAACATCCTGCGCATGTACGGGGACGGCCGTTCGCGGGTGCTGGGTGCCCGGCTGCGCTCGCGCATGGTGCTGGGAGCGCTTCTGTTGTCGCTGGCACCTGTTGTTTTTATGGCGCTGTTCTCGTTTCTGCTCATGAATCGCTCGCTGGACCGCTGGTTTTCGCAGCCTGTTTCGCAGCTGCGCGACCAGTCGCTTGAGGTCGCTCTTGAGTTCTCCCACTACGTCACGGGCAACGCGCGGGCCGAGGCCGAGTCGCTGGCCCGCACCCCCGCCCTGCTGGCCGGGTACGCGGGCGGACAGTCGGCACCAATGACAGAGGTGATGCGGGCCCACCGCTTGACGCTGCAAAGCGGGTTTGCCATCGTGTATCGCGACAGCCAGCCCATTGCGGGCTACCAGGTACCGGCTTCCGGGGGGCCGGCGACCGGGGTGCCGGTTCTCCATACCCTTTCCTCCCTGGATCCGGCGCTGGAAACTGCAGGCGCAACGGCAGGCGGGGCTACAAACATTAGTGGGAGCGTCGCCGGAAGCAGCCGGCCGGAGCGCAGCACCCGGCCCACTCCCTCAGCACCCGGCGGCCTCGCGGCCATCGTGCTGCGTGGAGCGGAAAGCCCGGACGGCCCCATGCTGTCGCTCGGCAACGGCAACGATTACGCGCTGGGCGCAGCCCCCTTTGACGAGGGCGGCGTGGTGGTGGTCGCCCTGCCACTGCCGAACGGACTGCCCCGGTCCATCAACACCATCGCGGCGGGCGCGCGTGATTACTGGGCGACTTACCACGAACGGCGCGCGGTCCGCGGCACCTTTCTGCTGCTTCTGTCGCTGCTCACCGTACTGACCTTTTTCGCGTCGTCGTGGCTGGCGCTGTTTCTGTCCAAGCAGATCACCCAGCCCGTGGAAGCGCTCGCCGACGCCATGGACGCAATCGCGACCGGCGACTATCGGCAGCGCATCGCCTTTTCCGCGACCGAAGAGTTGAGCGAATTGATCAGCTCGTTCAACCAGATGGCGACCGACCTGGAGGAGAGCCGCTTGATCGCCGACAGCTCCACCGCGCAGATCGCAGAAGCAAATCTGCGGCTGACCGAGCGGCAGCACGAGCTTGAGTTGATTCTCCAAACGATTCCCAGCGGTGTGGTGGTGCTTGACGGGGAAGGGTCGGTGCTGCAGATGAACCGAGCGTTTCTCGCCCTGCTGCCGCCGGCCGCCCCGGAGCAGGCCGCGAGCCTGGATTTCCCGGGCACGGCTTCGCACGGCCTGCGCCTCCAGACGATCCTGCCGGCGGAGATCGTCGAGGAGGTGCT
>CAXTYP010000408.1:0-2386 GCA_964248435.1 uncultured Acidobacteriaceae bacterium
TGATGAACAAAATGACTGCGAAAGGTTAACGCAGGGTAAACGCCTGCAGGTCGCGCCACTCTTCCTGCACTTTCACAAATAGCTCCAGAAAAACGCGGGTGCCAAGCAGCGACTCAATCTCCTTGCGGGCAGCGGTGCCGATGCGCTTCAGCATCTCGCCGGCGCGGCCGATGACGATAGCCTTCTGACCGGTGCGTTCCACAAAGATGGCGGCCGCGATCTTGGTCACGGGAAGCTTGCCGTCGCGGGCGGGCTTGGCTCCGGCGGGTGGATCTTCCCAGCGTTCCACAACAACGGCCGCCGCGTAGGGAACCTCTTCGCCGGTCAGCATCAGAATCTTTTCGCGGATCAGTTCGGCGACCAGGAAGCGCTCGGGCTGGTCGGTGACCTGGTCTTTCGGGAAGTAGCGCTGACCTTCGGGAAGCACGGCGACAACCTTGTCGAGCAGAAGATCAAGTCCCTCTTTCTTGCGCGCGGAGATGGGCACGACGTCGCGAAACTCGTGGAGGCTCGACCAGTGCGCGATCAGCGGAAGCAGGTCCTGCTTGCGGACAGCATCGATCTTGTTCAGAACCAGCAGGACGGGGCAGTCCAGGCGCTTGACCAGCGATAGCGCGAAGTCGTCTTCGGCGGCGGAAAGGTCGCGCTTGCGGGCGGTGAAGTTTTTGGGGCGGGGTGACTCCGAGGCGCCAGCCTCGCCTTCCGCGGGATGTTTCGTCTCGCGGGCGCCGGGCAGGCGGTGGGTGCAATCGACCAGGAACAGGACGGCATCGCGCTCTTCAAGGGCGTCCTGCACCTCCTGCATCATGCGGCGGCCGAGCTGGGTGTCCGGTTTGTGGACGCCGGGGGTGTCGACCAGAACGATCTGCGCGGCAGGCTGGCCGGGCTCGCCTTTCGCCTTTTTGACCAGCGGAACCTCAAGCACGCCGTGGATGCGGGTCCGCGTGGTCTGGGGCTTATGGGTCACGATCGCCAGCTTCTGTCCCAGAAGAGCGTTCAGCAGCGTGGACTTACCGGCGTTGGGACGACCGATGATCGAGACAAATCCGGAGCGAAAGGGCATGTCTCTATTATGGCGTGCGGCGGCGGCCCGAAATCGAGCCATCCATCGAAAGGAGAAGGTAAACTGGCCGGCATGCGTCTTGCCCATCGCCTGTTTGCCACTGCCGCCGTGATCTTTGCCATCCTATCTATTATGCCGAGCGAAATTCTGTCTGCCCAGACTGCCGCGGCTGTCTTCCAGTCCACGACCGTCAACCCGGACCGTACGGTGACCTTCCGCTACCGCGACGCGAATGCTCTCAAGGCCGATCTGGCGCTCGATGGCGCGGGCCCGAACCTGCCGATGCAGAAGGACGCCGACGGGGTGTGGACGGCGACCAGCCAGCCGCTCGCGCCCGAGATCTATGGCTACCACTTTGAGGTGGATGGGCAGCCCAGGCTGGATCTTCACAACCCACGGGTAACCACCAACCTGCTTAATCTGTCGAACATGCTCGATGTTCCGGGGGATGCGCCGGAGCCGTGGGAGCCGCAGGCTGTGCCGCATGGGGAGGTGCACCATGAGCTGTACACGACAGCGGTGGTCGAGGGATTGGCGCAGAATCAGTCCGACTTTTACGTCTACACGCCGCCCGGGTACGACGCCCGTGCAAAGCGCGAATATCCGGTGCTGTACCTGCTGCATGGGTTCTCCGACGATGCCTCGGGGTGGACCGCGGTGGGGCAGGCGAACCTGATTCTCGACACGCTGCTGGCTCAGGGCAAGATCAGGCCCATGGTCGTGGTCATGCCGCTGGGCTACGGCGACATGAGTTTTGTGCGCGGCGGCGGAAGCAACTGGCGAACGCCGGCCATTGTGGCCAACAACACGGATTTGTTCTCGAGAGCGCTGCTGACCGAGGTGCTGCCGCGCGTGGAGGCGGAGTATCGGGTGTCGAAAAAGCGGGATGACCGCGCGATCGCGGGGCTGTCCATGGGTGGGTTGGAAGCGCTTTCGACAGGGCTCAACAACACCGACAAGTTCGCGTACGTGGTGGGGTTGTCTTCGGCGGCGGCGAGCATCAACCGCGATCGGCTGGCCGGATTGAACCCCAGGTCGGCAAACCTGAAGCTGCTGTGGATTGCGTGCGGCACATCCGATCAACTGCTCAATCCGAATCAGGAGTTCATTGCGTTTCTGAAGTCGAAGAACATGCCGGTGACGGCGGTCGAAACTCCCGGAATGCATACCTGGATGGTGTGGCGGGACAATCTGATCCACTTCACGCCGCTGCTGTTTCCCGGCAGGTAGCCCGACCTGCCGACAGCGGGGTCGACCGGAGCCGCCCGTCGCGACCCGGCGTAAGCGGCGCTCCGGTAAACTCGCTCTCATGAAGTGTTTGCT
>CAXTYP010000409.1:0-2371 GCA_964248435.1 uncultured Acidobacteriaceae bacterium
GAGTGCGCGGCTGGAGACCGATGCGCGCGGGCCCGAGCAGGGCCATGGCGGCCGGTTGAACTGGAAGCTGACCTCGGCGCTCGTGGTGTTTCATGCTTTGGCGTTGGCGGCGCTGTTTTGTTTTTCGTGGTCGGGGCTGGTGTGCGCGGCGGTGCTTTGGGTGCTGGCGCAGAATATCGGCATTGGGATGAGTTATCACCGGCAGTTGACGCATGGCGGCTACCAGACGCCGAAGTGGGTGGAGTACGGGATGGCCCTGTGCGCGACGCTTGCGCTTGAGGGTGGGCCGCTGTTCTGGGTCGCGGTGCACCGGATGCATCACCAGATGACGGACAAGCCGGGGGACCCGCACTCGCCGAGAGACGGGGCCTGGTGGTCGCACCTGGGCTGGATGCTGTGGGGCCGGCTGCATAACCACAATCCCCTGCTGACCCGGTATGTGCCGGACTTATACAAACAGCCTTTCTATGTGTGGCTGAGCCGGTGGCACTGGGTGCCGCTGACGCTGGTGGGCCTGGGGCTGCTCCTTGCGGGCACGGCTGTTGGCGGGCTGCGGCTGGGCGTGTCGTGGGTGCTGTGGGGTGTGTTTTTGCGCGTGGTGTTGGGGCTGCATGTGACGTGGGCGGTGAACTCGGCGACGCATATGTGGGGCACGCGGAGGTTTGCGACGCGGGACGACTCGCGCAATAACTGGTGGGTGGCGCTGCTTTCAGGCGGCGAGGGCTGGCATAACAACCACCATGCGCACCCGGCTTCGGCGCGACACGGCATGGCCTGGTACGAGGTGGATGTGAACTATTGGGGCATCCGGCTGCTGGGTCTCATGGGCTTGGCGAGAAAGATCAAGGTGCAGGAGCCGGAGGGTCGCTCGGTAAGCGCGAGCGAGACCAGCGGCGAAATCTTGATGCGGACGCGCATTCTGCATAGGTAAACGGGCGCGGCTTTGTGTCGCGCCCGGACTTCGCGAGCCACCTTAAGCTCGGGTGTGGTTGTCGGCCCAGGCCTGCGCCAGCAGGGCCGCGGCTTGAGCCGCTGAAACCTTTTGCTGGGCCACGTGTCTTTTGTTCGCTTCTCGCCCGCTTAGAAAGATCAGGGCACTGCAACCTGCCAGCAAACCACCAAGTACTACGAAAATTGTCTTCATTGTCTCCTCAGGCGATAGCGCCACGCCAAAGCGCCGCAGGGAGCCTGGCTCCTCGCGGCGCTGTTGCTTTTTTTATTGATGCGCTCCGCCGAACCGGCGGCCTGTCCCTACACCAGGTTCTTCACTTTGCTCAGAATGTCCTTGCCTTTTTCGAGCATGCCCGTGGGAGTCAGGGACTGCTCTTTTTCGCCAAAGGTGTCGGGGCGTCCGAAGCCGAGGTTGGGCTCTTCGCCAAAGGGCCTGGCGATAAAGGGCTCGAACTGGCCGTGGCCGTCGGGCGCCGTGCCGCTGGTCCAGGGCTGGTCGGCCTGGTTGCCGATGCCGTCGGTGGCGGTAATGAAGAACTTGTAGCTGTAGTCCTGGTTTTCAAGCGTTTGCGGGAAGGAGTTGGGGATGGGGAGGTGCGACGGCCCGAGCTCTTCGAGCACGGCAAGCCACTGCTGCTGGTGCATGGTGTCGCGCGCGATCATAAAGGCGAGCATGTCCTTCATGCCTGCATCGTCGGTCGCGTTGTAAAGGCGTACAGCCAGTGCGCGGCCGGTGGACTCGGCGGCAACGTTGCAGTACATGTCGGCGGCGATGTTGCCGCTGGCATAGATGTGCGACATGTCGAAGGGAACGCCATCGGCGTTGACCGGCAGCGCCGAAAGTCCGGTGGAAAGGATGTGGCGAGGATTCATGCCGCCCAGCACCGCGTTGACGACGGAGTCTTTCGCGCCTTCTTCCTGGAAGGAAACGGGGGCTTTTTCAAGGTTGAGCGCGACGGCGGTGGCGAGCATTTCTATGTGGGAAATCTCCTCGGTCGCCGTGTTGAGTAGCATGTCGCGATATTTGACCGGCCCGCGCGCACCCCAGGCCTGGAAGAAGTACTGCATGCACACGCGGATTTCGCCTTCGACGCCGCCGATTGCCTGCTGGAGAAACTTGGCAAAAAGTGGATTGGGCTTTTCGACGCGCACGGGATATTGAAGTTTTTTGTCGGTGTAGTACATGTGGGGAGTGCTCCGCAGACCTTTGAATTACCGGCCCTGCGCGCGTGTGTGTGGGGAACGGCACAGAGGGGGTTACGGGTAGGACAGGGTTTTGCCCCCGGCGAGTTGTCCGGGAAGTCGTCACGCCCCACATCCGCTCCAGCCGGCTTTCCATTGCCGTAACGTTTTTCGCCGGCGGGGATGGCAACGGGGGACGGTTGGGCGCGGGGGGGAAGCGACAGCATCTCCAGGAGAG
>CAXTYP010000410.1:0-2366 GCA_964248435.1 uncultured Acidobacteriaceae bacterium
CGAGTAGTTACCGCCCCGGGGTGGGGCGTCTCACCTCAGACTGCCAGGGAGGGCGAAGCGGTGACGGGCAGGGGGCGGTCACGACAGCAGCCAGTCGAGGACGAGATCGAGCACGGCATCGGACGGCGTGTCGCGCATGACCATGTGAGAGGCACCCGGGACGCCGTGGCGAGCCAGCGGCATGAGCGAGGCACTGGCCTTACGGTAACCGGCCGGCAGACTGGCCCACAGTTCCTGCTCAGTGAAGTGGTCACCCCGGACGGGCAGTTGCCGCTGGGCCTGCAGCGGCACTTGACGGTCGAAAGGCAGCGGCTCGATGAGCACTGCTCGGCGGACGTCGTTGCCCACTTCCTGCAGTCCCCGCATCAGCAGGAAGGCGCCGTAACTTTGGGCAACGACCTGGCAGGGCGCCAGGGTCCGCAGTGCCTCTACCAGGGCAGGCACCTCGGCGTCCTCATTCTCTCGGCGGCGCACAACCTGCATCGCCGCCAGGACATCCAAGGCAACAACCGGGGTCTTTTAGTATGTCTTTCGCAGCTTCGCGAGGCATGCTCCTACATGGGCCTGAGGGAGGAGAACAGTTGCCAGGCCGCCTCAAATGCCAGCGTAGCTGCAGACCCTTAGCCTGATCGCCTCGCGCCGCTACTATCTCTCCGCGCTGCTTTCGTCCGCTTGTCGGGTGATCGAGTCAGACACCCACCGTCGTATCCGGGGGATAATCAGTGCTGCAGTTACAGCGGTCAAACCGACGAATGGCAACCAACTTGAAGCCAGTGCGGCCGGAAGAAAGGCGACAGCCGCAGTGACCAAAGCCCAGCATGCCTCCACGTTCAGTTCGCGTCGCGACCGAAAGGATACCCACTCGGGGTCGTCGTATTTGCCTACATCGATGGCCAGCTTACGCGCAGGGCGGCCGAGTAGGAACTCAATGAGCGCTATTGCTACGGCCGACCCTAAGCATTCTATCAAGACCTGCATATAAATTTCATCCACTGCGTGCACCTGACTGACGGTGTGGCTCAAGAATAGGCTAAAATCATTCAGAGCAAGTACGGCGGCCAAGGGAAAACCGCCCAGCCAAAAGCATGTTAACAGCATGCCCCGGAGTACCGGCCAGCCTGCGCGCGAGTCAGGAAGTTGAACCGGCTTCCCCTCAGGCCTTCTGAACAGTAGCCTACATAAGGCATGCAAGTTGCGTTGGCGCAGGTGCCGCAGTACTGTCATGCTGATCCGCAGGTGGAACCTGAGCCATTTTGCAAATCGTTCGCGCTTGTCACGACTAAGCGTCCACCACGCTTTTCCGACCAGCGCAAGAACGACACAGAGGGCCGCATCGGAGGGAGCTTCCGGACTAAGAAGCAGTGCTACCGCCACTAAGGCCTCCAAAGGCATCCTAAGTAGCGCGACGAGGAGCGCTATCTGTAGGGCAAGCGTCACTAACATTATCAATGTAGCCACGCAGAGGGAAGCGGTGTTCCCTGGGTCTATATCTTTTATGGCTGCCGTGGCGAAAGGCAGCCATGCAAAGTCAAACATGAAGACTGCTGCCGTTTCGAAGACTGAGGCCACGATGAGACGACAGTATCCCCACTTTGTTGGTAAAGGATTAAATTGGCGTTCGCACCACAAAGTTTGCCATGGGTGCCAATCAACTCGGGGATCCTTGCTGAAGCCTGCAAAAGCTCGCTCGAAGTCCCGCCGGGCGTTGGCCCTGACTCCTTGAACCTGCAATCGCCGCTTTGCACCTTTTGAACGCAAGGTCACTTGCCCTCCCCGGGGATCCTCACATCTATTCATCCGGCCCGATGTAAGTCCTTACCACAAAGTATTCCGATAGCTATGCCGCCAATCAAGCACTCAAGCGAGCCCGACGAACAATGCAGGCCTCGACAAGATCGTGAATACGTAGCGTAGTGTCGACGACGGCTGGAAACTGACCCCCCTGGCGACGGGCGGATTCGCGTCTCGATCGCAACACCTGAGGTCGCGAGGACGCTACACCGGCGCCATGGCTGTCGGGGTGTGGAGGACGCCGGTGCTGTCGGCGAGGTGGGCGAGGTGGGCGGCGAACAGGTCCGCTGGCGTCTCCCATCCCAGCTGCTTTCGGGGGCGCTCGTTCAGGCGCCGCTCCACGTCAGCCAGGCGTGCGGGTGAGTGCACCGACACGTCGGTGTGTTTGGGGAAGTACTGGCGGGCCAAGCCGTTGGTGTTCTCGTTTGAGCCTCGCTGCCAGGGCTTGCCGGGGTGGGCGAAGTACACGCCTTCGGTGAACGCCTCCGCGACGCGGTCGTGCTCGGCCATCTCACTGCCCTGGTCCCAGGTCAGCGTCAGGCGCACCGCGGCCGGCAGGGTGGCCAGCGCGGTCT
>CAXTYP010000411.1:0-2346 GCA_964248435.1 uncultured Acidobacteriaceae bacterium
GCGCCGCTTCCACCATCAACCAGTCCACCAGGCGAGCAAACGGGTCAAAACCCACCACGCGCTCGCCGTCCGCGACAAAGTTGGAAAGCGCGTTGATGTCGTAATAAAGAGGCGCGGCGTTCTCGCCGTCGCGCTCGTCCAGCATGTACTCGACACCGCCCAGTTCCACCCCGGCCGCCGCCATGATGCGCTCGACCTCCGCGATCACCTGGGCCGGCGGCTCATAGCCCTCCACGCGGATCCCGGATTTCGGCGCGTCGATCGCGCACGCGGCGCGGTTGAGGTCCACGCCGCCGGTTGTGCGGCAGATATCAGCCGGGCACAGGTCAAATGTTTCGCCGGTCGTATGCACCTTGATCGCGTACAGAAATTTGCCGTCGAGCACCTCGCAGCGCACGATAAAACCGCCACGCGCGGGCACAAACTCCTGCACCAGCGCGGTCGAGTCGAGTCCGAAATACAGCGCACCCGCCGAGGCCTCCAGCTCACCCTGCGAATCAAAGCGCTTGACGCCGGCACCGGAGCCGCCGATGTTCGGCTTGACCACAACCGGGAAGCGCAATCCTTCGGTCGCGGCCGCCGCCTGCGCCGGCCGGTGAATCACACGCGCCTTCGGGTACCCGAGCCCCAGGCCGTCAAGCAGTGTCAGCTGCGAGGCTTTCGAAAGCTCCGACCGGAACGCCTGCGAGCCGTTGATCACCCGCACACCGCGAGCCTGGAGGTGGTCAAGGTAGCCTAGGGTGTAAAAGATCGTGTCGCCATGCTCGCGGTTCCACGCCGACGGGCTCATCCGGTTCACGACCAGCGAGTAACGCTGCTCGGGGTGGTCCTCGATGGCATAGCTGTGAGCCGTGGCATCGATCGCCTCGTAAGCAAAAGAGCGCCGGTCCAGCTCGGCGAAAAGCGGTTTAAACCAGTGCGGCTGCTCGTAGTAAATCGCGATGGGCTTGGGCATGTTGCTCCTTCCTGAACACAAAACCGCCCGTAAAGGGCGGTTTTGATCCACCGTTGCGGATTGCGGCAAGAGTAGGTGCTACTTGGCCGACCTTCGGCTTGCCACCTGTCGCCGCACTTGCGGAAGCTGATCTGACGACCGGCGAGCCTTTTCACGTTCGATGCTGACTAAGCCAGAGATAAAAAGTCCCAGGATCACGAGCGACCCCATGAGTAACGATCCATAATCCTGAAAGATTTCATGCATCCGGACGCATCCTTTCAAGTACGCAGCCGAGCAGGAATGAAGCCACGCTGATACTCAGGGCCATCAATGTCCAAGATACCGTAATTCGCCCCGCAACAATCCTGTCTAGCAGAGCAAATACCAGCGTCAAAACACCGATTTCCCGGAGCGCCTCGGCCAGCATCTCCGCATACGATTTCTTCGATAGTGAAGCTCCGCAAAGATCGTACTCGGAAGCGTTCAAGGACGCCTCCGAGAAAGCTCTTCATCGACCTATAATGTTTTCGCCTCGAACCTACGCTGCGTCCGCCGCGATCACAATCTTGACATGCGCCGTGACCTCGCGGTGCAGCTTGACTGGCACATGGAACTCGCCCAGGTGCCGCAGCGGCTCTTCGAGCTGAATCTTGCGGCGGTCCGTCGTCATGCCTTGGGTTTCCAGCGCCTGCGCGATGTCGGACGAGGTGACGGAGCCGAACAGCTGCTCGTTTTCACCGACCTTGCGCTTAAACGCGAGCTCCAGCGCGTCATAGCGCGCGACCAGCTGCTCGGCTTCGGCCTTTTCGCGCGCCGAGCGGCGAACCGCCGACTGCTTCATCTGCTCGATCACCGCCTTGTTGGCAGCGGTCGCCTGGAGCGCCAGCTTGCGCGGCAGCAGGTAGTTGCGGCCATAACCGTCCGCTACCTTCACCAGGTCGCCACGCTGGCCCAGGTGGTCTACATCTTCTTTCAGAATGACTTCCATGGTTCTCCCTCAGCTTTTCAAACGGTCTTTGGGCGGCCTGTTAGTAGCGGGCCGCGAATGGCAACAGCGCGATATTCCGTGCCTGCTTGATGGCGCGGGTCAGCCGGCGCTGGTGCGTCGTGCACACACCGCTCAAGCGACGGGGCGTGATCTTGCCGCGCTCGGCCACGAACTGCTGCAACAGCCGGACATCGCGGTACGGAATCGCCTCAATCTTCTCCACGCAGAACTTGCAAACCTTTTTGCGGCGGAAAAACTTCCTTCCACCACCGCCCGCGGGCCGCGGCGGCCGCGGTCCTCCCGCTCCCTGCCCACCCGATCCCTGCCCACCTGGTCCCTGACCGCCTGATCCGGAACCGCCAGGGCCCGAACCGCTGTGCGGGGCGGAGGATCCTTCACTGCGCGATACTGCTTGTGTTTC
>CAXTYP010000412.1:0-2336 GCA_964248435.1 uncultured Acidobacteriaceae bacterium
GCAGGGGTTCTTCACCGCTTCGGCGCGAGCGCGTGGATCGCCAGGAGATTCTCCACCAAGGGTCGGCGCCGGTCGAGCCGCAGCGCGTTTGCGCCGTCGGACTTGGCTTCCGCCGGGTTGTCGTGAACTTCAAGAAAGATGCCGTCGACCCCGGCGGCCACGGCAGCGCGGGCCAGCGTCGGGATGAACTCGGGCTGGCCGCCGGACACGCCGTTGGCGGCGGACGGCATCTGGACCGAGTGGGTGCCGTCGAAGACAACCGGGGCGAGCCGGCGCAGGATGGGCAGGGCGCGCATGTCGACGACCAGGTTGCCGTAGCCGAAGGTGGTCCCGCGCTCGGTGAGCGAGATGCGTTCGTTGCCGGTGGTGCGAATCTTTTCCACGGCATAGGTCATGTCCGCCGGCGCGACAAACTGGCCTTTTTTCACGTTGACGGCGCGGCCGGTGTTGCCGGCGGCGACGAGCAGGTCGGTTTGGCGGCATAGAAACGCGGGGATCTGGAGCACGTCCGCGCCTTCGGCCGCAATCTCGCAGTGGGCGGGCTCGTGCACATCGGTCAGCACGGGCAAGCCAGTGGTTTCGGCGATGGTGCGCAGGATGCGGGTGCCTTCGCGCAGGCCGGGGCCGCGGAAGCTGGTCACGGAGGTGCGGTTGGCCTTGTCGTAGGAGGCTTTGAAGATATAAGGAATCTGGAGGTCGGCGGCGATGCGGCCGATGCTTTCGGCCATGCGGCGGGCGTGGCTTTCGGACTCGATGACGCAAGGGCCGCCGATCAGAAAAAGCCGGCCCGCGCCGACCGGGACGTTGCCTATTTCAAAGTCGGGGATCACACCGTTGATTGAAACACAACGGGCGGGGAGCAAGCGCGGACGCACGGCCAACGATTTTGGGTGCGGAGCGCTCTTAACAAGTGACAGGAGAAAACAATGCCACACAGCACAACACCGCACACCGAGTCGGGGCAGAACCAGGGTTTTGAAGCAAGCGATATGGAAGGCCGCGCGGGCAACCAGACGGTGGCCCGCGGCGAAGACGCTTACGAGGCCGGGACGGACGGGGCGCAGATGGGTACGAATCGCGGAGCCGCCCACGCACCGGGAACGGGCCCCAGCCACCATGGATCGCACCCCATCGACACGGTCCTTGAGGGTTCGCTCGAGTCGCGCGCGCCGCAGGGCAGCGGGCAGGGGATTACCAACCGTTCGCAGAACGAGGAAAGCGAAGGGCAGTCCAAGGTTGTGGCGGAGCGGCCGGATGTGCAGTCGGGGCTGAACCACACGCGGCAGCGGGATGATGTGGCTTAAATTGCTGATGCAAACGCAAAAGGCGTCCCTCGCGGGACGCCTTTGCACTTACCGGCGCATGAACAAGCGTTTCGATGTCTGCCGCT
The DNA here is from genome assembly GCA_964248435.1 of uncultured Acidobacteriaceae bacterium. GTDB lineage: Bacteria > Acidobacteriota > Terriglobia > Terriglobales > Acidobacteriaceae > EB88. The sequence continues at coordinate 1,391 of CAXTYP010000412.1, forward strand.
TACAGCGACGCCACTTCCTCGCCCAGCAGTTTGCCCTGCGCTTCCCGCACCCGGTGGGCGTAGCTTGCCTTGATAAAGGCCGAGAACAGCGGGTGGGGCTCGAGCGGCTTTGATTTGAACTCCGGGTGAAACTGGCAGGCGACAAAGTAGGGGTGATCGGCAAGCTCCACGATCTCCACATAAGTGGAGTCGGGCGTGGTGCCGGTCATGCGCAGCCCGGCCCCCGTCAGCAGCGCTTCGTATTCACGGTTGAACTCGTAGCGGTGGCGGTGGCGCTCGGAGATTTCGGTGGTCCCATAGGCCTGCGCCGCGACCGAACCCGGCTGCATCACGCAGTCCCACGCGCCCAGGCGCATGGTGCCGCCCATCTCTTCCACCCCGGTCAGCTCGCGCAGTTTGTAGATGATGCGGTGCGGGGTCGCGGGGTCGAACTCGCTCGAGTTGGCGTGGTGCAGCCCGGCGACGTTGCGCGCGTACTCGATGCAGGCGGTTTGCATGCCGAGGCAGATGCCGAAGAACGGAACCTGGTTTTCGCGCGCGTAGCGGATGGCGTGGAGCATGCCCTCAATACCGCGCTTGCCAAAGCCGCCGGGCACGAGGATGCCGTCAAAGCCCCGAAGCTGGGCGGCGTAGTCCGGCGTTTCCAGGCCCTCGGCCTCGATCCAGGTCACGCGCAGCTTCAAGGACTGGCCCAGAGCGCCATGTGTGAGGGCTTCTTTCAGTGATTTATAGCTGTCCTCGTATTCCACGTATTTGCCGACGATGGCGACGGAAACCTCGTCGCGCGGGTGATAGGCGTGCTCCACCAGTTCCTGCCAGCGGGTGAGATTGGCCTCGCGCGGCTGCAGGTGGAGGTACTTGAGGATCAGCGCGTCTACCCCTTCCTCGGCAAAGGAAAGCGGTACTTCGTAGATGGATTCGACGTCGCGCGCGCCGACCACCGCCT
>CAXTYP010000413.1:0-2333 GCA_964248435.1 uncultured Acidobacteriaceae bacterium
ATGGGCGACAGCGAGCGCGAGGTGCGCTGGGTGGTCGGAGCCGATGGGATGCAATCCGCCGTGCGCAGCGCCGCGGGTCTCGCACACGGGAGCCAGGCTCGGCAGCGGTTCGCGCTCCGGCAACACTTCCGGCTTGCGCCAGGATGCGAGGCCGTTCAGCGGGTTGAGGTGTACTGGGCCCGGGGCACACAGGCTTACGTCACGCCAGTGGACGAGCACACGGTCGGCGTCGCCGTGATCTCGCGTGAGAAGCCGCGCGGGATGGAGGAAGCGCTTGGCTGCTTTCCTGCCCTGCTGATCAGGCTGGATCGGGCAGAGCCGGTCAGCCGGGTACGCGGCGCGCTCACGCTGCACCGGACCTTGCGGGCCGTGTACGGTGCCTCGGTAGCGCTGGTAGGGGATGCTTCCGGCAGCGTGGACGCGATCACCGGCGATGGCCTGTCGCTTGCTTTTGGACAAAGTCTGGCTTTGGCAGACGCGTTAGCACGGGGTGATCTGTCTCGGTACGGCCGGGCTCACGGCCGGCTCGGGCAAACAGCCCGACTGATGTCGCGCGCTTTGCTGACCATGGGAGCGTTGCCTCCCCTGACGGCTGCGAGCATGTGGCCGCTGGCCCGCGTTCCTCAGTTGTTTCCGGCACTGCTCCGGTTCCACACGGCTTTTCGCGAGTGAAAGCTCACTGCTGATTAGCACCGAGAAAGTCAAGGGGCATTCCCTGGTCTCAAGAGCAGGTCGCGTCGAGACGAGCTGGGCATTGCGGGTTGCGGAGTGGGCGGGTGGAGAAGCAGGCGGGGCTGTAGCCAAGTTCCTGCCGGCAGAACGCATTGTTGCTCACTTTTGCGACGGGCCTTGAACAACGTCCGAAAGGGCTGCGCCCGGTCTTAAAACAGCCTGGCTCCGCTCAGCACCGGACACGTCTCGCACAAAATGGAGATATTGGCCGTACTCGTCGGCAGGCAGTTCAAGCTTGCTGACTTTCAACTTCCGTTCGTAGTGGAGGGTGTCCCCTTCCAGCTTGACTGAGCTTTCGAATACCGCGAATGACGTTCGTACCTCTACGGCATCGGGCAGAGCATCTTCCTGGTAGCCCGGCGGCAACTGGATCGCGTATTTCTCATGGATCTCTTGTTCCTGCCCAATGGCGAGCGGGTAAAGGCGCGGCTTACCGGTATCAGCAGTGACCGGCCGGTACAGCCCTAGCACGGCCGGGCGCACCAGCAGCAGCGGACCAGCATGTTTGCCGTAACCACTGGCCGCAACATGGTAGTGCACTTCAAGCGGATGCGTACGCTCTGTTCCATGGCTCAGCGTAAGCCCGGACATCGTGAAGTTTGCAAGCGACTGACCGAGGCTGCGTTCTTCCCACTGCTCCAGCTTTCTCGTGTCGCCGGCCAGGTACAACTCACGAGGTATATCCGCGGTATTGCCACGCCGGATCTCCACCACGTCTCCGGTTACCGAACCGTCCGGCAGGAGTGTAAAGGTCGCGGTCCGCTCCATCGCGTTTGTTTCGGGCGCAAGCACAGGCAGCTGCAACGGCCGGCTGCTGTCGCCACGCAAGAGCAAGCCAAAGGTGCCCTGGAGTTCGGGCTCGAGGGAGCCGGCCGGAGCCACTGGATTGGTGGGATCAAAAATAAGGAGTCGCTTGCCGCGGACTTCGACGACGGCGTGGAGCTCTGGATCCTGCACATCCGGTGGAACAACAATCGCAGTGATCATGTGGTTGGCAAAGTGCGTTGGCATGGCAGGGTCGACGCTGTGATTGAAGTCCACCATCAGCGGATAGGCCTCGATGCCCGCTTCGCGCAGCATAGTGATCAAGAGTGTGGCCTTGTCCTTGCAATCGCCATACCGGTTGTGGAAGACATCGCGAGCAGGGTGCGGCTGCCAGCCGCCGATCCCCATCTCGACCGCGACATAGCGAATCTGGTCCTGCAGAAAACCTGTGATCGCAAGCAGCCTGTCGGAATAGCTTGTTTTGCCCGCGGTCAGGGCTGCCACCTCGCTCACAATCTCCGGCGACGCTGCCGTACGATCGCGAAACAAGCCGTCAAACCAGGTACCTACCGTGCTCCAGTCGCCATCCGCCGGGGCAACCGGGCCTCCGGAATAAGTCAGGAGCATACGTGCGGTCATCTCGCCCCACTGCGGCGCTGCCTGCTCGTCATCGATCGACATGCGTGGGCCGGTTCGCCAGCGCCAGGCAGAGGGTCCGGTGCTTTCCGGCGCGATCGCGTCGAGATGAGTCCAGCTTTCCTGGTGGGTAAAGCCGGGCGGGAGAGTCATCGTCACGGTTGAACCCGCACTTGGGATCTCGCGGTCGAGGTCAAAAC
>CAXTYP010000414.1:0-2332 GCA_964248435.1 uncultured Acidobacteriaceae bacterium
CCGTTTTAGCCTGTTTACCCTCGCGCCCTGACCCGCAGGCCGCTTCTCTTTCGAGAGCGGCCTGTGCCCTTTTTTGAAAGGAAAGCAAGAACGGATGCTGGAGCTTGCCCAAGGACGCGAACAGGCCGCGTCACAGCCCGGCGCGATCCTGCTGGAAGGTCACGGCCCGTCCGAGCGGTCCTTTCTGTTCGCCGATCCCACCGAGTGGATCCAGGTACGCGAGCTCACCGAGCTGCCCCTCCTGTTTGCCCGGCTTCAGGCCGCGCAGGCCGAGGGTTTGTGGGCGGCCGGCTATCTCGGCTACGAGTGCGGCTACGCATGGGAGCCGACCGTCGCGCCCGACTTTCGACCCTCATCCCGTTTCGCCCCGGCGCTGCCGCTCGCCGCATTTGGTTTGTACCGCGAACCGCAAGCCTGCGCCGCCGCCGCCCAGGCGCGCTCATCCGAGAGCTGCCTTCCGGACGGCGATCTCGAGATCAGCCCCGCAGCCTTTGCTCGCAAAGTCGTCGCAATTCACCGCTTGATCGAAGCGGGCGACACCTACCAGGTCAACCTCACCGACCGATTCTGTGCGAGCTACGACGGCAGCCCGGCAGCCCTGTTCGCACACATGATGGAAGCGCAACCGGCCGCCTACGGAGCGCTGCTGCGCGTCGGCGCGCATACGATCCTGTCCGCTTCTCCTGAGCTGTTTTTCCGCGTCGGTGGGCGCGAGATCACGGTGCGTCCCATGAAGGGTACGGCGGCCCGCGGCCGAGACGCCGCCGAAGACGCCGAGCGCATGCGGTGGCTCGCGGCGGACGCAAAGAATCGCGCCGAAAACATCATGATCGTCGACCTGCAGCGCAGCGACCTGGGCCGCATCGCCGAGCCCGGATCGGTGCGGGTTCGCGACCTGTTCGCGGTGGAGCGGCTGCCTTCGCTGCTGCAAATGACCTCGACCGTCGCCGCGACACTGCGGCCCGCGATTTCACTCGGGGATATCTTTGCGAGCCTGTTTCCTTCGGGCTCCATCGTCGGCGCGCCCAGGGTCCGCGCCATGCAGATCATTCGCGAGTTGGAAGCGCGCGAGCGCGGCCCCTACACCGGCGCGATCGGCTTTGTCGCGCCCGGCGGTGAAGCAGTGTTCAGCGTCGCCATCCGAACCGCCGTCCTGACGAACGGTGAGTTCACCATGGGCGTCGGCGCGGGCATCACCTACGACTCCGACCCGTTGGACGAGTACGCGGAATGCCGCCTCAAGTGCTCGTTCCTGACCGAGAAACCTTTTGAGTTGATCGAAAGCCTGCGCTGGGAAATCGGCTCCTGCGCCCTGCTTCCGCTGCACCTGGAGCGCCTCGGGCGATCCGCCGCCTACTTCGGCTTTCCGTGTGACGAGAGCCGCATTCGTCGCGAGATCGAAGCGCAAGCCGCGCAGCTCCGGGCGGATCGCCCATGGAAGCTGCGCCTGACCCTCGACCGCGCCGGCATCCTCGCCTGGTCGCCGCCGGAGCTCTTAGCAGTCGACCCGGAGCCTTTAAAAATCCTGCTGTGGCCCGAGCCGGTCCACTCCGGCGATCGCTTTCTGCGCCACAAAACCACCCGCCGTGCCGTTTATGACAACGCCCTGCGCGAAGCCCGGGCCCGCGGCTTTGCCGATGCCATTTTTCACAACGAAAACGGCCTCGTCACCGAGGGCGCGATCCACAACATCGTCGTGTGCCACGGTGACCGCCGGCGCACCCCGCCGCTCGATGCCGGGGTCCTGCCGGGTGTCTGCCGCGCCCACCTGCTGGCCACCGTGCCCGGCCTCCAGGAAGAATCGTTCCCCATCGAAGACCTGCTCGCCGCAGACGAGGTCTGGCTTACCAACGCCGTTCGCGGGGTTCGCGTCCTCAGCGCGCCCCGGGAGCAGATCGCCCCGATTCCAACCCCGGCCCGCGCGCGAAATCCGCAAATGTAAACTAGAAAACGTCGCGGTCGGCTTTGTTTTGAGCCGCGCTGCCCCACCCGCTTAAAAAACACACCTATGCCTCAAGAACGGCCGAAATCCTACGATCCCGCCGCTATTGAAGAGCGCTGGGCTGCCCGCTGGGCCGAGCCCGGCTTCTGGTCGCCCGGTCCCGCCGGTGCATCCGACGCCTTCACCATGCTGCTGCCGCCGCCCAACGTGACGGGCCGCCTGCACATGGGCCACATGCTCAACCAGACGGAGATGGACATTCTGGCGCGCTGGCACCGCATGCGCGGCGACCGGACGCTGTGGGTGCCGGGCACCGATCACGCCAGCATCGCCGTCCACATGATGGTCGAGCGCCAGCTTGCCGGCGAGGGCACGTCGCGCCACGAACTC
>CAXTYP010000415.1:0-2310 GCA_964248435.1 uncultured Acidobacteriaceae bacterium
GCTTTGTTTTCTTTGCGGCTCACGGCACACTTCACGCGCAATCGCTTCCGGCTCCGCAGGCGATCCATTCCGCTGCCATCGCACCCTCGTTCGGGTTTGCGACGGCGGCGACCGCCAGCCTCGCAGCCGTGCTTCCCGCCTCGGGCGCCGGCGACATCCACATCACCGGGCTTGGCGGCTCATCGGCATCGTGGTCTATAGTGGTGCTGCTCACGATCCTCACGCTTATCCCCGCGCTGTTGATGTGCGTGACCCCGTTCGCGCGGCTGCTGATCGTATTTCACTTTTTGCGCCAGGCGCTGGGGCTGCAGACCACGCCGTCCAACCAGACGCTGATCGGGCTTTCGCTCATCATGACCTTCTTCCTGATGCAGCCGGTCGGCGAAGTTATCTACCGCGACGCGATCGTCCCGGCGCAGGCCGGCAAGCTCACGCCCCTCGACGCAGTGGTGCGCGCGGGTGATCCGATGCGGCACTTCATGGCCCGCTTTGTCCGCGAAAAAGACGCGGAACTGTTTCTCGAAATCGCAAAGGAACCGCGCCCTCGCACCGTCGACGATCTGTCGTTCCGCGTGCTGCTGCCTTCCTATATCCTGTCCGAGCTCAAGGCCGGTTTCCAGATCGGCACTGTTTTGTTTCTTCCATTCCTGATCGTTGACATGGTTGTCGCCTCGATCACCACCTCGGTCGGCATGATGCAGCTGCCACCGGTGGTGATCTCGACGCCGCTCAAGCTGCTGCTGTTTCTCATGGTGGACGGCTGGCACCTGCTGATCGGCGCGCTGATGCGGAGCTTTAGCTAGTGCGCGCTCAATGGGTGAGCGTCCAAAGGGCGGGAACCGCATGGGCGTAGACGCTGTAATCGCGCTCGGGCGCGGCATGCTCACCGAGGTGATGCTGCTGGTCGGCCCCATCCTGCTGGTTGCCATCGCGGTCAGCCTCCTGGTCAACATCGTGCAGGTGCTTACCTCTCTCCAGGACCAGACCCTTTCATCGGTGCCTCGATTAGTCGCAACCGGGGCCGCTATTTTTTTTCTGATGCCCTGGATGTGGCGCCAGCTGGCGGCCTACACGGTGCGGCTGCTCGGCGACTTCCACAAGGTGCTGCAGTGATGGACATCCCGTTTTTTCAGATCATCAGCGGCTTTCTATTTATCGGCGTGCGTTTGTCGGGATTAATGCTGTTTGCGCCGTTTTTCGGAAGCAGTGCCATTCCGGCGCGGGTCAAGGCCGGGCTCGTGCTGGCGCTTTCGGTCGCACTTTATCCCCTGGTCGAGCCGCATTTTCCTCGCACCTCGCTTGACGCGTGGCCGTTGATCGTCTTCGGCGAGCTGCTGGTCGGCGCGGCGATCGGCATCGCGACCACGCTGGTGTTCGATGCGGTACAAATGGCCGGACATTTTGTCAGCGTCCAGATGGGCTACTCGCTGATTACGATTCTTGACCCGCAAACGCAAGCGGAATCGACCGTGATGGCGAGTTTTTACCAGGCCATCGCGATGCTGATTTTTCTTCGCCTCGATGTGCACCTTTGGATCCTGAGGGCGATTGCGGCGAGCTTTGGGTACCTGCCGCCCGGCTCCGCGCACCTTAGTTCCGCGTTTGTGCGGACCGCGCTGTCGGCAGGCGCTTCGGTTTTCGCGGTGGGGTTGCAGCTCGCCGCGCCGGTGTTGTCGGCCACGTTTCTGGCCGATCTCGTGCTGGGGCTGCTGGGCAAGGCTTCGCCGCAGCTGCCGGTCATGCTGCTGGGCCCGGCGATCAAGAGCCTGCTGGGATTGCTGGTGCTTGTCACCACGCTGAAGTACTGGCCGGATATGTTTCGCGGCTTTTTTCTATCTTCGGTGCAGCTGGGTGAGCGGCTGCTGCACTTGGCGGTTTGAGGCTGCTCTTTAAGCACGCTGTTTCACGACGCAGGTTGACCCGCAAACATGGCCGACGACAACAAAACAGAACGAGCCACACCGGAACGGCGCCGCAAAGCGCGGGCCCAGGGCACCATCGCGCGCTCGCGCGAGCTGCCGAACCTGCTCGCGATTGTTGGTGTGGTCGGTGCCTGCATGCTGATGGCACCGGGCGCGGCGAGCCACTGGACAGGTTTTTACCGCGAACTGCTCGACACGGCCGCGCGCGAAAACCTTGAGCCCAACAGCCCCATCCTGTTCTGGTCGGCGGTTGAAGTGATGCGCTGGGTTTTTCCCGTGGTGGGCGCGGCCATGCTGCTGGTGCTCGCGGCGCAGCTGGCCCAGGGCGGGTTTTCGATCGCCCCCGCCGCGCTCGCGATCAAGCCCGAGCGCATGAACCCCGCTTCGC
>CAXTYP010000416.1:0-2307 GCA_964248435.1 uncultured Acidobacteriaceae bacterium
GGTTCCACAACCTCGACCTGCGCGGCGTGCGCACGGCGCCGGACCACTTCCTGTTCGACTTCCCCGCGGTGAAGTGGGCGTCGTTCCGCGACCACATGCCGGCGGACCTGAGCGGGCGCAGCGTGCTCGACATCGGCTGCAACGGCGGGTTCTACAGCCTGGAGATGAAGCGGCGCGGCGCGGCGCGCGTCCTCGCCATCGACCACGACCCGCACTACCTGGCGCAGGCGCGCTTCGCCGCCGAGGTCGAGGGGCTGGAAATCGAGTTCCGCCAGCTCTCCGTGTACGACGTGGGCGCACTGGGCGAGCGGTTCGACGTCGTGCTGTTCCTCGGCGTGCTGTACCACCTGCGCCACCCGTTGCTGGCGCTCGACCTGATCCATGAGCACGCCTGCGCCGACCTGCTGGTGTTCCAGACGATGCAGCGCGGCAGCGAGGACATCGTGGCGGTCGAGCCGGACTACGACTTCTTCGCCCCCGCGCCGTTCGACGCGCCCGGCTTCCCGAAGCTGCACTTCATCGAGCACAGCTACTCGCATGACCCGACCAACTGGTGGGCGCCGAACCGCGCGGCGTCTGCGGCGATGCTGCGCTCGGCGGGGTTCGAGATCACGCACAACCCGGAGGCGGAGATCTTCCTGTGCCGGCGCGTGGCCAAGGCGGAGGGCGGGGCGATCTATCCGGCCAGGAGCGAAGGCAGGAAAGGCCAGGGCTCCGTTCTGGACCCGCAAAGGGTCGGCGGCCCTCCAAACCCATGACCTTAAATTTTTGGAATAGCGCTCCATGCCTCATCGTATTCAAAGATAGCGCAGTCACGGCGGTTACAACTTGGCAGGATTGGGTCTTTGTGAGAAAAACTGATGAATGATCTTCATCTAGGATTCAAGGCAGAAGCTGTAGAGGATTTTTTTAAACAGCAAAGCCAAATAGCAAAGATTTTCTTTGGATTCGATGCAGTTTTAGAGACTGTACTAGCAGGCTCTTATCCAACGTACAATGTATTATCGGTTTCGGATAGGTGTAGCGAACAAGCATTAGCTGCTCTTGCTCGTTCCGATATCTATTCTGCCATTGATATTTTTCTTTGGGCTATGCTTGCTGCGGTTCCGATAGTTTTTCTTGATCTCACAAGGTCGCTCTTCGGTCTTAACCATAAATTTAAATACGAAAATTTTGTTCGATTTGGACGTGGCCGCTTACTTGCTTTTCTAGTTTTCTCTCTCCTGATACTATCCATAATTCTTACGGTTTTGGGGGCTAGCTATGCAGGTCATTTTTTAAAGGTTACTAGTCGTGGGCAAATACTAGCTTACGCGCACTGCAATGCTTGATTTTATTTCAATGTCAAACAGTTGGTTTCTAAAGGCCGAAATCTTTGGCGGGTCCAGGGCAGAGCCCTGGCCTTGCTTTCTTGCTGACGGAGTGCACGCATGATCGAAGCCGCGATGATCTGGAACGAGCCCAACAACAAGTCGCACTGGGACCTGGAGTCCGACCCCGGCTGGGCACAGTTCGCACGGATGGCGCGGCTGGCGGGCGAGGCGATCGCGGCGGAGGCGCCCGGGCTGACGCGGGTGCTGGGGGGGATGTCGCCGATCGACCCGGACTTCCTCAACGTGCTGGGCGCGCAGGGGGCGCTGACTGCGCTCGATGCGGTGGCGGTGCACGGGTTCCCGCTGGACTGGAACCACTGGCCGATCGATGCGTGGCCAGAGCGGCTGGCGGCGATCCAGGCCGCGACCGACAAGCCGGTGTGGGTGTCGGAGGTGGGCATCTCCACGTTCGGGGCGGAAGAGGTGCAGGAATGGGGCCTGCGCCGCACCTTCGAGCTGCTGTCGGGACGAGCGCCGCGCATCCACTGGTACAGCCTGTACGACCTGCCGGCGGCATGGCCGGCGACGACGCGGCACCGAGAGGCGGAGGGGTCCTCGTACTACCGGCACTTCCACATGGGACTGCTGGACGAGCACGGGCGGGCGAAGCGGGCGGCGCGGATCTTCCATGAGTTCGCGCCGGAGTTCGGGCTGTGCCAGTGGTTTCACTTCCAGGACCACCGCCTGGACGACGCGGTGCGCACGATGCGCGAGATGGGGGTGAGGCGGCTGCGCACCGGGCTGTCCTGGGCGGACTGGTTCAGGCCGGACTGCGAGGCGTGGTTCGACCGGCAGATGCGGGCGCTGGAGGGGTTCGACGTCACGGTGACGTTCTGCTTCACGCCGGAGCACCGCGGGACCTGGGCGCACCACACGGCGCCACCGCAGGTGCCGGAGGAATTTGCGGAGTTCTGCGCGGCGATGATCCGCCGAT
>CAXTYP010000417.1:0-2288 GCA_964248435.1 uncultured Acidobacteriaceae bacterium
AAAAGCTGACCACCTGCTTTTTGGTATCGAAGAACTGCCTCGATGCCACGCCCTGGACCGACTCCGGCCCACCGCCATGCAGCGTGCTACGGGCGGTGGCGCGCAGCTGCCCCGGATGCACACCGCTGAGCGACGCCGTGAGCGCGAGCGAAAACAAGGCCATCGCCCCGGTCATCAGCCAGCGCGCGGCCGGGAAGCCGCCGCCGGGCAAAAACGCCGGATGCCCCAACACGAGCGCGCCGCCAGTTGGCGACTCCAGCTCATGGCCGGGCGGCACAGGCAGCGCGTCCGTCCTGGCCAGGATTTTCGCAAACAGGTCCAGCGGTGGCTCCGGGGGCGCGTCGTGAAGCAGGCGCGCCCACGAGCGTCCGCGCTCCGAGCCTTCCAGCAGCGGGCCACAGTTTCGGCACCCCGCAGCATGCTTGCGCAGCGACCCTTCTCCGTCCGGCGGCAGCGTCCCGTCGAGCAGGTCCGCCACCGCAGCCTCCCACTGTCCGCAATCCAGTGCATCCCCCTGCGAACTCATCTAGCTCACCTCCCTGCCCTGGCGGCCTAAAAGGCGCGACAGTTCGGCTCGTCCGCGCGAAATGCGCGACTTCACAGTTCCCTCGGGTACCCCGAGCACGGCGGCGATCTCCTTGTAGTCCAGATCCTGGAGGTCGCGCAGGATCACCGCTTCGCGCAGTTCGGGCGAAACACCGGCGAGCGCCGCCTGCACCTCCCGCTCCAGCTCGCGCTGCAGGGCATAGGCATGGGGACCGGGCCGCTTGTCGGGCAGGCTCACGGTGGCCACGCTGGCCTCAGCTTCGTCCCAGCCCGCATCGAGCGAGTCGGTGGCGCGCTCCAAGCGGCTCCGCCGGTAGTGATCCACCAGGTGGTTGCGCGTCAAGGTCGCGATCCAAACGGGAAAGGAACCACGTGCCGGGTCAAACGCCCGCAAACGCCCGTAAACTTTTAGGAAAATGTCCTGCGTCAGGTCTTCGGCATCGTGCGGCGAGCCGGTAAACCGGTAGCACAAGGCGTAAACGCGTCCGTGATGCGCGCGGACCAGCTCGGTCCAGGCCAGGCTGTCGCCGCGCAGGCACCGCGCCACCACCGGCGTCCAATCCACCGTGGATGCCAAGGGCCGTCCGGCAAGGCCCGGCAGTTCGGTCGCAGGCGGGTTGGACAAGCCTTGCCTCATGGTGCGGGCGTTTCCGCGAAGGCCGGGGATGCCAGGATAGGTTAACGTGCAGGCTGCCGCGCTCATGGGCTTCTATACGCAGGCGGCCTCGGCCCGGTTCCCTTGTTTCTCGCCCCGGTTTCCTTGTTCTCGCCCGCGCTCAGCGAGCCCCGCCGGCTTCGCTGGTTTCGGACAGTTGCGGCACGTCCACCAACAAACGAGTTTGTCCAAACACCGCTTGGCCACTGCCCGAGTTCGTGCCGGAAGGTTTGTACACGGGAGGAGGCTCTCGGAGGCGCGCCAACCCCTCCTCGCGGCTTGGATGGCAGGACTCCAACCACACGCCTCGCAGACCGCCCGTCGTCGATCCATCTGGCCGGACCGGCGGGACCGGCCCTTTCCAGGCCAATCACGGCCTGGGAGTTGGCCCGCGGACAACCCCCGCCGCTTACACCTCCAGCATCCGGTCCAGCGCCACCCTGGCCCAGTGCTTCACATCCTCGCGCACGCGAATCTGGTTCACCACCCGGCCTTCGATCAGGTTTTCGAGCACCCAGCAAAGATGCTGCGGGCTGATCCGGAACATCGTCGTGCACAGGCAGCCGGTGTCGTCCAGCGTGATCACCTTTTTGCCTTCAGGGGCAAACTGCCGCGCCAGGCGGTTGACCAGGTGGATCTCCGTCCCGATCGCGACGGTTGAACCGGGGGGCGCGGCTCGCACAAACTCAATAATGCGCTCGGTCGAACCCAGCGCATCGGCCTTCTGGCACACCTCCCAGCGGCACTCCGGATGCACTACCACCTGCACGCCGGGATGCTTCGCGCGCACCTGGTCAACGTGGTCGGGCAGGAAACGCTGGTGGACGGAACAGTGACCTTTCCAGAGAATCACTTTAGCCGCCCGCAAACGAGCCGGGCTCAGGCCGCCGTTGATCTGATACGGATCAAAAACCACCATTTCCGATAAGGGAATGCCCATCGCAAATGCCGTGTTGCGACCGAGGTGCTGGTCCGGCAAAAACAGGATCTTCTCGGAGCGAGCAAATGCCCACTCAAAGGCCTTCCGCGCATTCGAAGACGTGCACACTAAGCCGCCCCGCTCGCCGCAGAATGCCTTGATTGCCGC
>CAXTYP010000418.1:0-2279 GCA_964248435.1 uncultured Acidobacteriaceae bacterium
CGCTGCTGGCGGGCAAGCCCATGCTGGTGATGCCCTACAGCCACGACCAGCCCGACAATGCCCGGCGCATGGAGCGGGTCGGCGTCGCACGGGTGCTGCCGCGCGAACGCTACACGGCGGTGCGGGCAGCGAAAGAACTTTCCGCGATCTTGCGTGATCCTGGCTATGCTGCCCGCGGGAAGCAGATCGCTGCCCGGATAGGCTCTGAGAACGGACTCGCCTCGGCCTGCGATGCCCTGGAAGCTGCCATGCTGTAAGTGCCCGTTGAAAATAGGCCTGTCGATTGCAGTGAGCCGGCCGGCTCATACGGCTCAAAGCGCATTCACAATGCCACTGATCAACACGCCGCTTGTTACAGCAAAATTCGGAGACAATGTCGGCGTGACAAGGTGAACCCGTCTCCACCTAGTCGCGACTTAAAAATCGGTCCGCACAGCGGAGGCTGAACGCATGATCGTCAAGGCAGGATTTGCAGCCAGCGACGTGGGAAAGATCGAGTTATCGCAGATGTACGGATTTTCAATATCGTGGCTGCGTCCATCGGCATTCACCGCCGAGTTGCTTCGGTCCGCACCCATGCGGCAGGTGCCGGCCTGGTGTGCCATGCAGTCAAGGGTCCAGCAACCGGTCGCGCCGGCCGCGTCCCAGATGGCGTGCAACTGCCGGCGCGCATGATCCATCAATCGAATCTCATTGCTGCCCGCAGTGAAGTGGATACGCGGTTTCGACAGTCCGCGCGCGTCCAGTTCGTCTGAAAGCTCCAGGGAGTTGCTCTCGTGCGGCAGGCAATCGCCGCTGATCCCATGTCGGCGACATGGGGTAGCACTGGAGATAACGCTGGAGCTCGCGGCCCACAAGCCTCGGCCGCGCGCAACGGACTCGCCCCAGGCAACCGGCAGGATGCCGTAGCTCTGGATGAGGTAGCCGCCGGCGAAATCGGCGTCCGGGCAGCGAAAAGGGTCTTCGGTGATGAGCGAGGCGGGAAAATCCTTGTAGGGCCGGGTGTCCTCGTCGAACGTGCCCCAGATCTAGGTCGATGGGTGCGCCATGAAGTTGTGGCCTACCTGCCCGCTGCTGTTACCCAGTCCGAGGCGCAGCAGCCGTGCGGACTCAACCGCGCCCGCGCAAAGAAACACCGCGCTGGTCTTTTGGCAGAGTCGTTGGCCGTTCTGCTCGTACACCACGCCCGTGATTTGACCCGCGCCGTTGCGCTCCAGGTCGACAACAAAGGCTTCCGGACGGATTTCGGCGCCCGCACGCAAGGCCACCGGCAAAAAGGTGACATCCATGGAGGCCTTGGCGCCATTGGGGCAGCCCTGATGGCAAAAGCCCCGGTTCACGCAGGCTGAGCGTTGCGGGTAATCGCCGTCGGGGCCACTGTACGGAAGGCTGACGGCCGCCAAGGGCGCGGGCGAGGTACGAATGCCGAGCGCATCACAGCCCCGTTGCATCAGCAGCACCGGGCCGTTGAGCGGCAGCGGCGGCAAACAGTACGAACGGCTCGGTTCCTACGAATACTGCGAAGGCCCGAAAACGCCGAGGAAGCGCTCCGCTTTCTCAAAGTAGGGCAGGAGGTCGGCATAGCAGATCGACCAGTCGGACCGACGCCGAATCGCTGGGGATACGGAATCGCGGGTCTGGCCGGGGACATACGCTCCCCAGTGCAGGGTCGAGCCGCCAACACCAGTCCCAGAGTTGTTTTTGCCGAATGCGACGCACCGGTGCCGATGATGACCGCGTCCACCAGCTCGTTGATCGCGTGACGCCACATGGGCAGACCGCCCAGCGGGCCGGCAAACGAACCCGCGGGCCAGCCTTCAGGCCAGCTCACGAGTTCCGTTTCGGGCGAACGAGACTGCGGCGCTTAAGGGGAGCTCAACGCCGGGCGGCTTTGCGCTTCGGCTCCCACGGCTCGGACTTGCCGAGAGTCACGGTGAGCTTTGCTCCAATGCCCGGGACCGGGTGGGTGGGCCAGCCATTCGGGCTGTCAGCAAAGCCGTCAAAGCTCATCGCTTCCATGGTGTCCGGATGCGAAACATAGAGCTCGGTCGCATCAGCCAGGATCTCCTCAAACCAGCGGCTCGCGTCCAGCCCTTCCCAGCGCTCTTCCCCATTTTGAACGCGGTGCAACAAGGCATCGGCGCGGTCTTCGGTCAGGGCGACGAAGTGGCGGCGGTGCCGGTGCTGGGCGCTCCAGTCCAGCTTTTCGAGCCCAACGGCCAGCGCTTGGGCATCGGGCGGCAACGAGCCGTAGCGCCAGCCATTGCCCCGCCCCGGGG
>CAXTYP010000419.1:0-2258 GCA_964248435.1 uncultured Acidobacteriaceae bacterium
GCCGCCGCCCTGCCCCGGACCGCCGCCGGCAAAGCTCGGCCTCTGTTCTTCCCCTTTGAAGTAAATGGTGTACACCTCGGCTTCGGCCTTTTGCGCGGCCGCCACGGCCCCAGCCAGCGTTTCCTTGCTGCCCCGGTCTTCGCCGTCGCTCAGCACCACAATCGCCTTGCGCCCTGCCTGTTTTTGCAGCAGGTCGTGTGCCGACAGATAGATCGAGTCATAAAGCTGCGTGCCGCCGCCGCGCCTGCGCCCTGCGCTCCCGTTACCGCTGCCCGTATCGTTCGGGTCGGAACTTGAACTCGGCTCGGGCGTCGGCCCCAGCCCGTTCAGCGCTTCCCGCAGCTTCGGCTTTGAGGGCGTCAGGTCTTCCAGCAGCTCCACTTCGTGGTCGAAATGCAGCACAGCTGCCTTGTCCTCCGGCTTCGACAGCATGTCGTCCAGAAAACTCTGGCTTGCTGTTCGCTCGGCATCGAGCGCGTCCCGCATGCTGCCGCTTGTGTCCACGTTCAGCGCCAGGGTCAGCGGCAGGTTGGTGTCGAGCGAAAAATACTTGATGGTCTCCGGGCGCCCATCCTCCGTCAGCGTGAAGTCGTCCTTGGTCAGCCCGGGAACGATCTTGCCTTTTTTGTCCCGCACCACCACCGGCAGCGTCACCAGCCGAGCGTTGACCGAGATCGTGCTTTGCGGCCCCGCGGCCGGGGCAGCTGTTTGCGACCAGGCAACCGAAGAACACAGGGCAAGGGAAAAAAGAGAAGTGTAAAAGCGCATGGCCCTTGTTGGACGAACGACCCACCGGCAAAGTTGACTCGACCACTTCACAGACGCGAAAACTTCAACCGTTATACTCGGCGTGATGCCGATCCTCAGTTCCAGACTGCTCCGCGCCGCCGTTTTTGCCGTTCTTCCCCTTTGCGCCGCGACCGCCTGTTTCGGCTGGGGCTCCGACGGTCATCGCATCATCAACCGGCTCGCCGTGCAGTCGCTGCCGGCCGATATTCCCGCGTTTTTCACCACCTCGGCCGCCATCGCGGAAATCGAGTACCTGGGTCCCGAGCCCGACCGCTGGCGCTCCCCTGCCGAGCCGGAGCTCAGCGCCACCCAGGCCCCCGACCATTTCATCGACCTGGAGTACGCCGACGTGATCGGGCCCCTGCCGCGCAAACGTTATGACTTCATCGAACAGTTAAGTCAGTATCGAAAGGTCCACCCCGGGGAGGCCGCGAACGAAACTCCGGAAAAAGTCGGCCTGCAGCCCTGGCAGACCGAGGAGGTTTGGGAGCGGCTCAAAGCCGGCTTTCGCGACTACCGCGAAGCGCTCGCGAAGCACGAAGACACTCGGCCCGAAGAGGCCGCGGTGCTGTTCTACGCCGGCTGGCTCGGCCACTATGTCGGCGACGGCTCGCAGCCGCTTCATGTTTCGCGCGACTACAACGGTTGGGTCGAGCCCGCGAACCCCCACGGCTACACCACCGAGCACCACATCCACTCTGTCTTTGAAACCGTCTTTGTCCATGACAACATCAAGGCCGCCGACGTCAAACCGTTTCTGACGCCCGTGGGCCCCATCAACGACGAGTGGGTCGACTACCTCGCCTACCTGCGCCGCTCCGCCGCGTTGACCGAGCAAACCTATGCCCTCGATAAAACGGGCGCGTTCACCGGCACCGGCACCCCCGCTGGCAAGCTGTTCGCCGAGCAGCGCCTGGCCGCCGGCGCCAGCATGCTCCGCGACCTGATCTACGCTGCCTGGGACAAAAGCGCCGAGCCCGTAGGCTGACGAGCCGGAGTCCTTGCGCATCCGGCAAAAGCAGCAAGCCGTCTGCTATACCGGCCCCAGCATGCAAGGCGAGTACCCGACGGGTGGCTGCTCCTTTCACGTTTAGGCTGATCCAAGCCGCCGTTAGCAGCAGATTGTGAACCGCAGAACGGTGGCCCGATCTCGCCTACCCATTCCCGCGGCTCCACACCGAGCCCAGTCCGCCATCCACCCCCAGCACCTGCCCCGTAATCCAGCTTTGCGCCGGGTCCAGTAAAAACGCGATAGCAGCCGCAATATCCCCCGGCTTTCCAAACCGCCCCAGCGCATGCATGTTAAGCGACGCCTTCGCCGCTATCTCTGATCCCACGATCCGCGCTGTCAACGGTGTATCTGTCAGCCCTGGGGCCACGCAGTTGAACCGCAGCCCGCGCTTTGCGTAGGTCGCCGCCGCCGACAGCGCCAGGCCGACGCAGAGCAGCGCGACGACGGTGGAATGCCC
>CAXTYP010000420.1:0-2253 GCA_964248435.1 uncultured Acidobacteriaceae bacterium
TGTCGATGACAAAGGTGACAAATCCGTCGCGCGAGCCTTTCGACTCGACCGCCTGTATCTCGTCGGTCGGAAGTGTGAACACGAAATCCGGGGAATCGAAGGAAACTCCGGCCGATGAGAGTGTCAGTGTGCCGGACGACTTCACCCCCTGGTACGGAGCGCCCACAATGGCCTGCATACTGCGGTCCAAGAAGGACGCCTGGGCATAGGAAATTGCGCTGGAGCCGAAGAGGAGGCTGACGGCGAGGAAGTGGTGGGCGAGGCTGAGGCGGCAATTCGCTTTTGTCATGTCCTGTTTTGGAGTTCCGTGAGCGGAGGATGTCCGGCGCGAGCGGGGCGCGCGAGGGAAGGGGGAATTGGCACCAGTGTAGCGAATCGCAGCTCGGAGCAACAGCGCCAGCCCCGGCGCAGGTCGGCGTCGATTACCGCAGCCACTCCTCTAACGCCGTGCTCGCATCCGTCTTCCCGTCGCGGTATTTGACGATCACCGGCGTGTACACACTCAGGCCCCACTCCGCTGCCTTGCCCTTTGCGATCGTGCGCGAGCCCGGCACCACCACCGCGTTCTCCGGAATCACCAGCGGGTCGTCAGGCCCGTTCGCCCCCGCACGGATGACCGTGCCGTGCACCACGTCGTACACCGGCGTTCCGCGCGTCAGGATCGTTCCGGCGGCCAGCACCGCTCCTCGGCGCACCAGCGTCCCTTCGTATACGCCGCAGTTGCCGCCCACCAGCACGTCATCTTCCAGGATCACCGGCGTGGCCCCGACCGGCTCCAGCACCCCGCCGACCTGCGCCGCCGCGCTCAGGTGTACTCGCTGGCCCACCTGTGCGCACGAGCCCACGAGTGCATGCGAGTCCACCATGGTGCCCGCGCCCACGTAGGCGCCTACGTTGATGTACATGGGCGGCATGCACACCACCCCCGGCGCCACAAACGCCCCGGCGCGCACCGCCGAGCCGCCCGGCACCACCCGCACTCCATCCTGCGGCTGCCATAAGCGGGCCGGGTAGGTGTGCTTGTCTACGAACGGAAAGCCCGTTCCGGACCCGCCCACCGGCTCCCCCTCATTGCCCGAAGCAGGACCCTCGCCCGAGCCCTGCAGCTGCCCCAGCCGGAACCCCAGCAGGATGCCGCGCTTGACCCAGGGGTTTACGCGCCAGCCAAGGGGAGAGTCCGCGTCCGGCTCGGCAGCGCGCAGGGTGCCGGCTTCCAGGGCTGCGCGAAGTTTCAGAAAGGCCGGCAGCGCGTCAGCGGGGAGGAAAGAACCAGGGGCAAACGCGGCCTCGATGCGCGCCTGGAGATCGACGAAAGAGGAGGTAGCTTGCGGTTTCACGGCGACAGGGGACCTCGTGGAAGATAGGAAAAAAGCAGCGCGGCGCTTGCCGGCGATTCACCCAGGGAAGGCTGACTTCCCGGCGGGGTATCCGGCTCCGCAGGATGGTGGCTTACTGAAGGTTACGGCCATGGGGCCATGGTTTGCGGGAGCCATGGTTTGCGGAGCTGTGACTGGCGCGGCAGGCCATCAGCCTGCATGCGAGTCCGGTGCCTGCTCCAACAGGCCAAGCTCGCCGGCCAGGCCATGCAGCTGCTTCCGCGTTGCCGGTGAAACGGGCACCATCGGCAGCCGGTAGGTTTCATGGATGCGTCCCATCATCGCCAGCAGCGCCTTCACCGGTCCCGGGTTTGGCTCGGCGAAGTGCGCCAGGATCAGAGGAAAATATATATGGTTCAGCCGCCGCGCTGTTGCCCAGTCGCCGTTGAGCGCCGCATGCACCAGGGTGCTCATCTCCGCCGGAATCACGTTGGAGGCGACCGAAACCAGCCCTGCGCCGCCAGCGCCCAGCACGCCCAGCGCCATGGTGTCGTCGCCCGCATACACCGCGAACTGCCGTGGCACAAGTGTTAGGAGTTCAGTGATCTGCGCCATGTTGCCGCTTGATTCCTTGATGGCGACGATGTTGCTGCATGCCTCGGCCAGGCGGACGACCGTTGCCGGCTGTAGGTTCACGCCGGTTCGCGCGGGGATGTTGTAGAGGACAACAGGGAACGGGGCCACCGCGCGAGCCACTGCCGCGAAGTGCTGAAACTGCCCCTCCTGCCCAGGCTTGTTATAGGACGGGCTGGCCGTCAACACTGTGGTTATGCCCGGAATCGATGCTGCTGTTTCAGCCCGCTCCGCTGCTTCACGGGTGGAGTTGCTACTGGCGCCCGCCCACACCGGCACCCGCCCGCCCGCCTCCGCCGCCACC
>CAXTYP010000421.1:0-2230 GCA_964248435.1 uncultured Acidobacteriaceae bacterium
AACCGGCGAGAGCGCGGGTGAGACGATGGGAGCGAACGTGTGACCACGAGTTGCGACAAGTCGAGCGTACCGGCTCCACGCAGGAAGAGGCAGCAATGATTGGAAGGGCCCGGCGCGCCGGCAAGCGGTACCTGAACCCGGTGCCGACCACCGTGGGGGACCTCTCGATCATGCTGAAGGTGATTCCTCGTTATCTTTCGAACCGCGAAGAGCGCACGCCGAGGACGTTGCCCGGCCCGTTCCGCACCGATCCGCATGTGCTCGGAAGCGAGCCCTCTGGCGGCCTGCGGGTGACCTGGATGGGCCACTCATCCATGCTGCTGGAGCTGGACGGCACCCGCGTGCTGATCGACCCCATGTGGGACGAACGGGCCTCGCCGGTCGAGTGGTTCGGGCCGAAACGCTTTTTCCCCGCGCCGCTCGCGCTTGAGCAGTTGCCGCCGATCGACGTCGTGCTGATTTCGCACGATCACTACGATCACCTGGGTGTGCGCACGGTGCGTCAGCTGGTGCAGTTGCCCGCCCTGGCGCGCGCGCGGTGGGTCACCGGGCTCGGCGTGGGGGCGGTACTGCGCGGCTTCGGTGTGCCGTCCGGGGCGATCACGGAGCTGGACTGGACCGAGTCGACGCGTGTGGGCGCGCTCGAGATGACGGCGGTGCCCGCGCGCCACTTTTCCGGGCGCGCCGCATGGAACCGCTTTCACACACTCTGGTCCGCGTGGGTGCTCAGCGGGCCTCGGCATCGGGTGTTTTTCGGGGCCGACTCGGGCGAGTGGGAGGGGTTTCGCGAGATCGGCGAGCGCTGGGGTCCGTTTGACCTGACGATGCTCGAAATCGGCGCTTTTGATCCCCTGTGGGCGGACATCCACATGGGTCCGGAGGGAGCGGTAAGAACGTTTGAGCAGCTGGGCGGGCGTGAACGCGGCGAGCTGCTGATGCCGATCCACTGGGGCTTGTTTGACCTGGCGTTGCATGCCTGGCGGCAGCCGATCGAGCGGATGTTCGCTGAGCCCGCTCTTAAACTATGGTCGCCGAAGCCGGGACTGCCGACGGAGGTGGTGCCGGGGGTAGAGGTGCGGTCGGAGTGGTGGCGTTAAGGATTCGCTATCCCATCAGCGGTGGGGCAGCATAGCCGCGTTTTCCCGCAGCGCGGCCCTGGAAAGAGCAGCGTCAAGCGTGGCCATCGGTAAAGCTTTGCGCAATGCGAGCTCAAGGTAAGCCGCATCCTGTTCGAGGTTCTCGACGATGTAGCTTCCAGCGCCAAACCCCGTGAGCGGCTTCCGAGCCGAGCCTCAAGTGCAGGGGCGAGTTAGACGGTGACTTGCATGCCATCATTATTAGCGTGTGGATTCATCGAAGCAGGTGCAAATCAGCCCAGCCGAAGGCGACGACGGGCAGGGTTGCGCCGCCGATCTCAACCTGCTTTTCAGCCAGCAGTTTTCCGCCCGTGCATTCGTAAAAGCCGCGCGAGTTGTTGCCGGCCAGCACCCAAGCCAGCATGCTTGCGTAGCCTCGTGCCCTGAGCGCTCTTGCCAGTTCCGCGAGCAGGGCGCCACCAATGCTTCGCCGCTGCGCGTGCGCCAGCAGATACAGCGTGTACAGCTCGGCATCGTAGCGCTCCAGCGGCTCGCGTACGGGGCCGCCGCCGGCAAACCCGACGACCTTTCCATCCAGCTCGGCGACAAGAACGATGACATCGAGGGTGAGCCAGTGCTGCCACTGCTCCGTGCGCTCGCCCTCGTCGAGGGTGGCCAGGTATTCATCCGTCACGAGGCCCGCGTACGCTGTGCGCCAGCTTGCGATGTGCACATACGCGATGGCAGGGGCGTCTTCAAGCGTCGATTGGCGGATAGCGAACATGCGCAGGAGTGTACCGCGCGTACTGTAAGGAGTACCACAAAACCTCACAGGCGGTATTCTGGCCTAGCGTATGAGCGAACAAACAACAATCAAAGTGCAGCTCCACGACGGGGCGGTGCGCGAGGTGCCGGTGGGCACAACGCCTCTCGATGTAGCGCGGGCGATCTCGCCGCGGCTGGCGGAAGCGGTTGTGGTGGCGCGGGTGCGACCCCTCCAGGTGCCGGAGACTGCGGCCGAGCGCGACCCGGCGACCGAGGCTGGCGTGACCGAGGCTGCCATGTACGGCGACCCGGACCCGGGTGCCGAGCGGCTTGTGGACCTGCGCGAGCCTCTGGGCGAGGATGTCGCGCTTTCGCTGTTGAAAGAAAGC
>CAXTYP010000422.1:0-2206 GCA_964248435.1 uncultured Acidobacteriaceae bacterium
GTGGACCTCGGGGCGGGCTTGGCCAGTGCGTATGCACAAGCTAGCCTGCCGCCAAACAAGTCACAAGATGCCCGAAGTACCGCGAGGCTGAGCCTTGGACGTGCTACCAGATACGGCGGACGCCGAAAACGTCGAGCCGGGGATCGAGGCTGAGAATAGGAATGTCCTGAGCGAGAGCCTGGGCGGCCAGCATGCGATCGAAAGGGTCGCGGTGTGCGCCGGGCAGCCGTCCTGCGCGCAGACCTTCCTCAACCGTTACCGGCAGCAGGGTGTAGCCGGCATCGCGCATGTCGCCCATGAACTCTCGTTCCAGGGTTTCGGCTTCCGGCAACTTGCCGGAACGCACCTTGGTCGCGATCTCCCAGGCGCTTGCGGCGGAAACATAGATGGTATTTTCACCATCGTTAATAATGGCTGCTGCCGCTCGGCTAAGTTTGTGTGAGGAAAGGCTGGCCCAAATGAGGGTATGGGTATCGAGCAAAGCTCTCAATCCTCATCCCCTTCGCCGTTCCAAAGCCGTAGCTCTTCTTCCGGAAGAGGATCCCAAAAAGAGTCAGGCAGCACAAATCCGGGTGTTTCGCGTACGCCCAACCGTTTGAACTTCTTGACGGGCGCAATTGGCTCCAACCGAGCGACCGGCAGTTTTTCCCGTCCGGAGGTGATGATCACAGTCTCACCCGCCTGGGCTTTCCGGACCAGCTCGGAGAGTTTCGTCTTGGCTTCGAAAATGGTCGCGCTGGTCATAAGACTTACCCCTGAATGCTAAGTTAACTTAGTTTAGCAAGCCTGTCCAGTTTTAGCCGCCGACCATCTCCCGGTCAAGTGCATAAGGCAGCAGGGTTTCGAGCGCGACCATCTCCAGCGTCGCCGCATGGGTCGCCGCCAGCATCAGGGGAGGTGCCATGCCGTGGCGCTCCGCTTCCACCCAGCGCCCGGCGCAAAGGCACCAGGGATCGCCGGCCTGGAGTCCGGGGAAGTTGGGGCGGGGCGTCGACAGGTCGTTTCCGCGCGCTTTGGAAAACTCGAGAAATTTGTCCGTCATCACGGCGCAGACAGTGTGCACGCCGAAGTCGTCCGGGCCCGTGTCGCAGCAGCCGTTGCGGTAAAAACCGGTAACCGGGTCCTTGCCGCAGGTTTGGAGCAGCCCGCCCAGCACATTGCGGGCACCCGATGATTTGTTCGCGTCCTCATACTTCGCCATGGCTCGCTCCTTCTGCTCGGCTACAGTGAATGTGTATGCCGGGCTTTTCGCTTCAACCCACCAAACCGCTCGACCAGATGAACCGCCTGCGCGACATGGGCCGCTTCCCTGTCGCGGTGCACTTTGGGGCCACTCTGAATGTGCTGCTGACGATCGCGGTAACCCTGGTGGTCTTTGCCCATTATGGAGCACTGCCCTGGGCCCTGCCCTGCTGGGTGGCGCTGGTGCTCTTTGCTAATTTGATGCCGGTGGTGCTGTTGCGTGCCACGGGCTGGCGCGCGAGTGCTCCGTATCCGCCTGTCGAGCAGATGAGCTTCGGGGGAGACCAGCACCGGTTTCCGGACTGGGTGTACCTGGCGGCCTCGGCCGACATGGCTTTCTGGATCGCGCTGGCCTGGTGCGGCTTCGCAACGCTGCCATCGCAAACGGCTCTTGTGTGGGTACAGGGGCTTGCGCTGGTCTGCACCCTGGCCCCGGTGTGGCTGCGTTCGCTGAGCCGGAGCAACGCTTGAACGCTCGCCTGCGCATGGCGGCCATCGACTTCCTCAATCCGGCGCCCTTGATGTGGAACTTCGAGCATCCCCCCGAGGCAGCCCGGCTCGGCGAAATGTACCACGTAGAACGCATGACGCCGGCTGCGTGCGCCGGGGCACTGGCCGAGAACCGGGCCGACCTGGGGCTGATCCCCATCGGCGCGTATGCCACGCTGCCGGGCCTGGCGGTCGTGCCGGGCTGTGCAATCGCCTCGCTGGGAGCGATCCGGTCGCTGTTGCTGGTCTTTCGTAAGGATGGCGAGCCGGGCGAGGGCGAAGAACCGGATCTTGATCGACCGTCCGAGGCAGAGCTGGCCCGGATCCGCACGGTCGCGCTTGACACCTCTTCACGCTCGTCAGCCTTGTACACGCAGATCCTGTTCCGGCGCTTTTGGGGGCATTCGCCGCGCTTTCTTGAGCATCCGCCGGCGCTCGATGCGATGCTGGCAGTCGCGGACGCGGCCTTGTTGAT
>CAXTYP010000423.1:0-2203 GCA_964248435.1 uncultured Acidobacteriaceae bacterium
CCAGCTCAAGCAATCCGCAAATCGCCCAAGTGATGCCGTAAGCCAGGTTGCCGGCCAGGTGACTCAACGCATCGGCAAACAAGGCATGGAAACGGCCGCGCGGCAATGGCGTTCGCAGGTAAAGCTGGGCATAAGCGTTTTGGGTTTGGTCTTCCGCAACAAACACAGGGCAAACAGATTGAGTCGGCATGACACTCCTTCGCGAGGTGGCGCGACGCAGAACAGGGAAGCTTTCAGCACAATTATGCGGCACGTTCGTGGACGTACTTTGCAGCAGCCGCGCCGTCTCCGGTCGCAAGCGAGCGGTCTGCCTGCTATACGTTCTTAATCGGCAGCCGGCGAGAAAGGGTGAGCGATAAATCCAATTCATTTCCTGACTCATCGCTTGACTGGTCCCCTCATCACAGCCAGTCCCCAAGCCGCTTTCGGCAACTCAGCCCTACACCCTGAACAAGCGGGCACCAAACACCATCAGCACGATCGCCAGCGCGATGCGGTACACCGCGAACACTGTAAACCCATGCCGCCGCACAAAGCCCAGGAACCAGCCCACCACCGCCAGCGCGACAAAAAACGAAACAACGAGCCCGATCGCCAGGATCACGTAGCCGTGCGCGTCAATGTGCAGGGGTGCGATCGTTTCGCCGGCCGCCGCGGCCTTGGCCAGCTGTTTGTGGCTGGGGTGCACGGTCTTCAGCAGGTCAAAACCGGTTGCGGCAATCATCACCGGGATCGACACCAGGAACGAAAACTCCAGCGCCGCGGTCCGCGTCATCCCCGCGACCTGCCCCGCGGCGATCGTCGACATCGACCGCGAGGTGCCCGGAAACACGGCCGACAGCACCTGGCACAAGCCGATCCACACCGCCTGCCCCGGGCCCATCGAGTCCACGTCGCGCGTCGGGTTTTCGCGGCGCTCGCTCCACGCATCCACGGCCCACATCACGACGCCGCCGATCAGCAGCGACCACTCGATCACGTGCATGCTTTCCAGGTGCTTGCCGATCACCTTTTGCAGCAGAAAAGCAGGCACGGCGGTACACACAAAAGCCAGGGCTACCAATGTGAGCGGGTGTGTCAACGCGGTCCGGTCGCGTCCCTCGCCGGCCGGAAAGCTGCGCACAAAGGTGATGATACGGCCCAGAAACAGCAGCACCAGCGCCAAGATCGCGCCCAGCTGGATCACAATCGTGTACATCTTCCAGTACGGGTCCGTCAGCGATAAATGCAGCAATCCTTCGACGATGCGCAAGTGAGCGGTCGAGGAAACGGGAAGGAACTCAGTCAAACCTTCAACAATGCCGAGCAGGACGGAAACCAGGTAGTCGTTCACGAGGGGGGCGAATCCTTTGGCCGCGGGGGGCGCGGGCAGGTTCTTTATATCACTCCCTGTCGGGTGAAGGATGCACGAGCGCCACTTGATCCCCTTCAGACAACATCCTGCCTGCGGGTGCTCCATCCACCTGCCGGACGTTCTTCATCCACATCTGGCACCCATGCTACTCGGACTCACCGTCGCCGCGGAGAAACTTATCAGGGCCGGTGATGGACTGGACAGCGAACGCGCCAAACTACTGCCGGTCGCTCCCATACACCGGGATCCCGTGCTGCACCTTGTAATTCAGGGCTGCCCCGCGAGCCGCGTAGTCCGTCGTGCCGTACTTACCCAGCAGCTGCCCGGCCACGTCGCTCGCATGCTTCCGGTCATCCCCGGCGCGATGGTCATTGTTATCGGCCGACCACATATCGCCGGCACAGGCCAGCCGCCATGCCGCCTCGTACAGGGCCTCGGGCGCGCGAGGCAAATCCGGATACTGCTCCGCGAACTTGAGATAGTAGCCGGCTTCTTTCTCCGGGCACTGCTCCGCCCCCTGCCAATCTCCACACAGCTTGTTATCGATCAGTGCATAAGCCGCATAACTGGCCCACTTGGTCCCGGCAAACTGCTTTTCAATCCGCTTCATCTCGCCTTCATCGGGTAGCTGCCGCAGATAGTTCTCCTTTTCATGCGCCGAAGGCAGCGTCGCCGCATCCTCCTTCTGCAACTGCCACCGGATATCGGCCGAGCGCCACGCCGCTTCCGCCGCCCTCGGGCCCGCCGGAAACAACTCTGCGTCCATCCGGTACAGCCTTCGCGCCGACAGCGCCGCCTCCGCCGGCGGGTGCGGGCTGCTCGCCGACTGCTCCCACAAGATCGCCTCGC
>CAXTYP010000424.1:0-2190 GCA_964248435.1 uncultured Acidobacteriaceae bacterium
CTCTTCTTCCAGATTGATCGAGATGAGCGAGGCGGCACCAGGCGCACCGGGCGCGTTGATTCCAGAGGGCGGGTCGCCCGCGCCGCCCAGGTTTACCGAGAGGTTCGCCGGAATGCCGGACGGGTCGCTGCTTTCACTGTCGTTCTCAAAAGGAAACTGCGGATTTTCTTCGTCTGCCATAAGGGGGAGCGCGCCGCGGGCAGCACCCATTGCAGCGGGTCCTGCCGGTAAGGCGCTCTTATAAGTTTACCTGAAGAAAATCAGGCGATGGGCTCCAGGTGCGCTATCGGGCTTCGTTCGGAGCTTGTGCCCGCACGTACACGCTGCACCCATTGCTCCAGTTGCGATGCATCAACTGGTGATGCCCTACTGCGATCGCGACCCCCGGGCCGCCGCCTGCGATCAGCTTCCACTCACCCGGAAACTCGGGCGGCACGGGCGTGTCTGAAAAATCGAGCGAGCTGGTTTTGCACGTCACCACCCCGCCTACCTGCGCCATGCCCTCGCGTACGGAGTAGTAGTTCGGGTTGTACACGCTGTTGTAAGACGGCTTGTAGAAGTAGAAGTCCGCGGTCGGCACCATCAGGATGGTATTGCCGAGCCCGTGCGAACGCATGTAGTCCCCGACAAAGTGGGCCTGCCGAATCGCGAACAAGGCGCTGGGTCGTGTTTCAACACGCAGCACAAAATGCAGCAGCGAATCAGGCAGCAGGCACAACAGCTGTACGGCAAAGATGCTCCACAGTAGCAATCTTTGCCGCGCGGTGACGACCCGGTACCCCGCCCACCCCAGCGCCAGCGCCAAGGGCACCGCGGCCTCACCCAGGGTGTGGTAGTTCTCCTGCATGGGAAAGGCCAGGATCGGCAGCGCCAGCCCCAGCAGCAACATGCCCCACACCGGCCACACGTCCCGCAAGCGCCCGCTGAACGCCAGCAATACCGTCAGCAGCCCGGTCAAGAGATAGCCCACAATCTGCAGCTTAAAGATCGGTCCTTTCGCCACCTGGGCCGCGATGGAAGCATGAAGTTTTGTCCCGAACGAAGCCCTGGGCTCCCTTGCTTCTTTTTCGTTCGTGTCGGCGCTCATCGAGTAATCAAGCGCGCGGTCCGTGCCCGCAAGCCTGGCATGACGCTCAAAACGCGCCAGCGCGGTCGGGTCCTGGTGTTGAAACGCCGCCACGGTGAGTGCCAGCGGCAACGCGAAAAAAAACGCGCCAAGAGCGCTTTGAAGCAGGGCCCCGCGCCACCTCAGCGAAGCGGGCACGCTCGGCGCTTCAATGGATGAGGGTTCGGATGGGGGCAGGAGCTGCCCTAGGGCCGCTCCTGCAATCGCGAGCACTGCAAACACGCCGCCAAACGGTTCCGACAAAAACGCAAGCCCGGCCAATAGCCCTTCTGCCACATAGGTTCCTACGGTTTGCCGGCGATGCCCCAGCAGCCACAACAACCCGGCCAGCAGCAAAAACGTAAGCTGTTCCGGACGCTCCACTTCAGTGAGCAAAAATCCAAGCGGCAGGGTCAAGCCCACCAGCAGCACCAGCAGCCAGCGCTGGGCAGCCGTGCGCGTCACGCGCAGCCCCGCCATCAGCACAAACAAGTTGCCGAGCGTGGTCAACACGATGCTGTGAACGTTGGCGGCCTGCCATGTGCAACCGAACACCTTCGCAAACAGCAGAAACACCCACTGCGAAAGCGGCGGGTAGCTGGAATAAAGGACCGGGGTGAAGCTTGCGGATTTTTCCAGCGATGCGGTACGGAACCCGCCGCCCTGTACCCAGTTGCAGGCCGCGTCGCGGAAGAAGTAAGCATCGACCGAGACGTTTTCCGGAGCAAAGCACGCGAATGCAACCCAGCCGATCACACACAGCAGCAGAAAACCTTTTTGCGCCGGCGTCAGCGAGTTCATCGCCTGTCCTCCCGGTTCCGGGTCACGCGGCGTCGGCCAGCGGGTACAAATGGCACATCATTCGAAGTCACGGGCAATCCTTTCGGAGTGCAAGCACGGCGTCCTGACAGGTGACGATCAGGCGCTCACGCAGCATGTTAGCCCATCTCCACCGCCCTACGGAAACAAACGCTCCTCCTCCGTCCTCATCCGCTACACTCATCGGCAGACCACCGTGAAGGCCGCCACTCATGGACATCGAACCGCCCCACCATCCAATCGAAACCAAGCGCGACTTCTTTCTG
>CAXTYP010000425.1:0-2175 GCA_964248435.1 uncultured Acidobacteriaceae bacterium
TGTGCCCTGGCTCCTGTCGCTGGGAGTGCTGGGCCTGGCGCTGCGGCTGGGGCGGCACGAAGCAGCGGCCTACCAGGGGGAATTGTTTATCCTGCTGAGCGCCTTGACCGTGCCGCACATGGCGTTGAACGAACTGCGCCGGAGCCGCCGCCGGCCGGGAGCGGTTTCCCGGGTCGCTTGGGATTGAGGCCTGAAAAAAGAGGTGCCCGATGATGTCCGGAACAACACAAATGCTGGTCGATTGTGAACTGCACGCGCTGGCAAATCGAGCCGGCAGGCCGTTGTACCCGGCGGTTGAGCACGCCACGATGGGCGGCAAGCGAACTCGTGGCCTGCTGCTGATTCTGGCCGGCGAAGCCGGGGAGCGAACGGGCGCGGCGGGCCTGGCGATGCTTGTTCGCGCGGCAGCCTGCCTGGAAATGCTGCATGCGGCGACGCTGGTGCAGGACGATATCTTTGACCGGAGCCGGACTCGGCGAGGCCGGCCTGCAACGTATGTCCGTTTCGGCCTGCCGACGGCGACGCTGGCTTCGGACTGGATGCTTCTCGAAGCCATCCGGACGGCCTACCGGCTCCATCCTGCTTTTGGCGAAGCCCTGAGCCGTTGCGCCCAGGGCATGGTGTCAGGGGCGGCATGCGAACTGACACCGGCCAGTGGCCGAAGTCTGTCAGCCTTGCGCGATCATGCCCTGGCTGTCGCTCGCGCCAAAACCGGCGAAATGTTTGGCCTGGCTCTGTGCGGAGCGGCCTCCCTGCGTGGGGACCCTCCGAGGGCAGCCGTTTTGCACCGGGTGGGTGTGGAACTCGGCCTGGCCTTTCAATACCTGGACGACGTGCTGGACCTGCATGGGGACGCGGCCGCAAGCGGCAAGGAAGTAGGCTGCGACCTGCGCTCGGGCCTGCTGACCCTGCCCATGCTGGATGCGCTGCCGTTGCTGGCACCGGCGTTGGACCACCATTTGCACGAAGCCCAGGGAGTGCTGCCCGCTCCACTGGCCGCAGCTCTGCAGGCGCACGAGGTACGGCAAGCCCTGCAAGCACGAGCGCACCGGCAGTGGGGGGACGCCCTGGCGAGCCTTCGCGACAGCTTTCCGCCGGCTGAGGGTGGAGAAGGGGAGAAAGGGGCGCGGCTGGTGGATGCCTTGCGCAGCCTGGCCCAGGCGATGCTGCCCGTGGCAGCGGCGCGCGCCGCGGTGGATGCCGCGGCGTGATCTGCGGAGTGCGAAGGAGGGCCGCAGGTCACCGTCCGGCTGCCAATCATGATCTCGGCCCTTGTTGAGGCAATGCAGTGGTGGCGGCGACGGTTCGGAGCTGGTTTTCGGCTTTTGTATCCCGCCCGGGCGCAAAAAGACCGACACATGGTTGTAAGGTGATCAGCCACAGCGGAAGCGGCTTTTTCTGCGCGGAAAGCCGCACACCGGACCAGTTCGCGTCGTCCACAGTGGCTGTGAGTCTCCTTTAGTGGCTGCGCCAGGTCTTGTCGGCGGCCCAGCATGTTGTTTCAAGCGGGCAGCCGGCACAGCGCGGCTTGCGGGCGACGCAAATGGCGCGTCCGTGAAGGATCAGTTCGTGCGAAAAGTTGATCCATCGCTCGCGAGGGATGCGGCGCATGAGGTCCTTTTCGATCTTTTTGGGGTCGGCATGGCTTGTAAGACCGAGCCGCCGGGACAAGCGCTGCACGTGCGTATCGACCACCACGCCCTCGGCCAGGCCGTAGCCGACACCCAGCACGACGTTGGCCGTTTTGCGCGCTGCGCCGGGCAACGTGATGAGCTCGGCGAGGGTTTGCGGGACTTCGCCGCCGAACTGCTCGGTAATGACGCGGCCCGCGCCCTGGATGGATTTGGACTTGGCGCGGAAAAAGCCCGCGGGCCGGACCAGATCTTCAAGCTCTGGGAGGGACGCCTGCGCCATGGCCGACGGGGTGGGAAAAGCTTGGAACAGGGCGGGTGTCACGAGGTTCACGCGCTTGTCCGTGCACTGCGCGGACAGGATGGTCGCGACCAGCAGTTCCCACGGGTTGCGATGATGGAGGGCGCACTCGGCTCCAGGGTAGGCCAGGCGCAGGCGAGCCAGCAGGTCGGCCAGCCGTGCCGGGGCCAGGTCGCGGCGGGGGCGTGGGCTGGGCGGGTCGAGCTTCAACACGCCGGGGGAGTCGGGCCGGGTTGCTTCCCG
>CAXTYP010000426.1:0-2167 GCA_964248435.1 uncultured Acidobacteriaceae bacterium
CGGACGAGGCAGGGGTGATCACGGGGTCGCTGGGGGTGTTGCCGTCGGCAAC
The DNA here is from genome assembly GCA_964248435.1 of uncultured Acidobacteriaceae bacterium. GTDB lineage: Bacteria > Acidobacteriota > Terriglobia > Terriglobales > Acidobacteriaceae > EB88. Next base: position 53 of record CAXTYP010000426.1, read on the forward strand.
GATCGGCGGCAAGGTGAACCTGTACGAACCGGTGCATGGCTCGGCGCCCGATATTGCGGGGCAAGGGATTGCGAACCCGATTGGAGCCATTTTGACGGCGGCGATGCTGCTGCGGCACTCGGCTGGGCTTGAAGGCGAGGCGCGCGCGGTGGAAGCGGCGGTGCGGACGGTGCTCGAAGGTGGGGCGCGGACGCGGGACCTGGCGAAGGCCGGGGAGGAGCCTGTGACGACGCAGGAGATGGGAGCGCTGGTGAATGACGCGCTGGTGGAAGAGCTGCGGGCCCAGGTGGACGAGGTGAGGATCGCGGGAGCTACCTTGTAGGGAGTTGTTGTAGTTAACGAGAACACGCCACGAAGTGGCCGCATTAGCTCGGGGTACCCGAGCCTGAGCCGCGCAGGCGGTTTTGAAGAATCGAGTGAGTTGCGAGGAGGCACCATGAACACTAATATTGGGCTGCTAACAAGTGGGGTGATCGGGCTTGTTTTGGCATGTGCTCCGGGCAGCTTCGCACAGTTTTCGCAAGCGCCGGATGTTTCGCAAAGCGCGGTGAACTCCCCTGCACTGAAGCCGCCGCCGGGCGCAAAGGTCGCCATCGTAGAATTCGGCGACCTCGAGTGTCCGTTGTGCGCGGCTTGGAACCCGGTGCTGGCGCAGGCAGCCGCCAAATACCACGTGGCTTGGGCACGGCACGACTACCTTATTCCCGGTCATGTGTGGAGCCCGCAAGCGGCAGTGAACGCGCGGTGGTTTGACAGCAAATCCCCGAAGCTTGGGAGCGAGTACCGCGATGCGGTGTTCGCGCAGCAGCGCGAGTTGGCGACGACCGACGATCTACGCTCGTGCACGGAGCGTTTCGCGCAGGCACACGGGGTCTCGCTCCCATTCGTAATGGACCCGCAGGACAAACTGCTGGACGCCGTGCATGCGGATTGCCGTCTGGGATTGAGCTTGGGTGTGAATCAAACACCGACGGTGTGGGTCGTGACCTCGGGCGACCACAAGACCGGCTACCCGCTGGCGCGCGTGCAAGATATCAACCTGCTGTATGCGTATCTGGATCAGGCAGCAGCCACGCACTAAAGCTTCTAGCGAGTACACGTCCCGAAGGGACCGCAAGCCGCGCAGGCGGTTTTGGTTTTGAGAGGCTGGCATGAAAACGCTTTTTGAAAAAGTCTGGGAGCAGCACATCGTCGCCGAGCCGGCGGGTGAGCCGACGATTCTGTATATCGACCTGCAGTTGGTCCATGAAGTGACATCGCCGCAGGCCTTTGACGGGCTGCGATTGGCAGGGCGCGGGGTGGCGCGGACAGACCGGACCCTGGCGACGGTGGACCACAATGTGCCGACGGACGGGACCCGCGTGAATATCCAGGACCCGATCGCGGCGAAGCAGATCGAGGCGCTGCGGCGGAACTGCGCGGAGTTCGGCGTGGAGTTGTTCGATGTAAACTCGCGCGACCAGGGCATTGTGCACATGATCGGCCCCGAGTTGGGCGCGACCAAGCCGGGCATGACGATCGTATGCGGCGATTCGCATACGTCGACGCACGGGGCTTTCGGCGCGCTGGCGTTCGGCATCGGCACGAGCGAGGTGGAGCATGTGCTGGCGACGCAAACCCTGCCGCAGTCGCGGCCGAAGACATTCCGAATCGCGGTCGAGGGCGAGCTGCCGCATGGCGTGACCGCGAAGGATATCGTGCTGGGCATTATCGGCCGCATCGGGACCGATGGCGCGACGGGGTACGCGGTGGAGTACGCGGGCTCGGCGATCCGCGCGCTGTCGATGGAAGGCCGGATGACGGTGTGCAATATGAGCATCGAGGCCGGGGCGCGCGCGGGCATGATCGCGCCCGACGAGACGACGTTTGCGTACCTGGAGGGCCGGCGCTTTGCGCCGAAGGGCACGGACTGGGAGCGCGCGAAAGAAGAGTGGCGCAAGCTGCCGACCGATGAGGGCGCGGTGTTTGACCGCGAGCTGGTGATTGACGCGGCGGAGCTGGCACCGTGCGTGACCTGGGGCACGAGTCCGGGGATGGTGGTGACGATTACGGACGCGGTGCCCGACCCGTCGCTGGGCCGGACGGAAGCGGAGCGCAACGGGCTGCGGCGGGCGG
>CAXTYP010000427.1:0-2140 GCA_964248435.1 uncultured Acidobacteriaceae bacterium
GGGCCCAGAAAAGGCCCTGAAAACGGGCAACCCGCCTACGCGGCGGGCGGCCACCTCGGGGGGGGTGTTTGGGGGGGCGGCGCGGGCTCCCGATGGTCGCGCGTGGAGGATGCCGGAACCGCGACGGGCGACAAGTGACCGCTTCGCTGACGGGCTGGCACCCGCCACGAAGCGGTCAGCTTGCTCGTACTTGACTCCTCTGCATTACTTATCACGTGACTAACTTATCCTGCGATATCTGAATTGTAAGTCAGTCGACTTACATGGCGATGGTCTGAAGGTCCGAATGGCAGGAATCTCTACTTGCGTCTGAGTTTGCGCTACCCAAGCCGGACGGCGGTGCCGAAAGGGAGCGCCGGCGCCGGGGAAGTGCGCGCTTCCCCGGCGCCTCACGGTTCGCCGGGAACTGCCGATAGGGAAGTCGAGGTGGGAGCGATGCAGGGATGGATAAAGCGGGTGAAGCGGAGTGTGGCGAGGTGGAGTGAGCGGGGGCGGGTATGCGCCTGCTGCGGGCGGCCAGTGGATGCGCCGGAGTTCAGCTGCGACGACGACGCATGCCGGATGGGTGCACTGGAGGCGCAGGCGATGCTGGCCCCCGTGCATGCCTGGCCGCCGCTGGTGCGGGAGCTCGAGGTGAGGTGGAGTTCTCCGATGCCGCTGCGGGGTATGGCCACGCGTTGATGCAGGGGGCACGCGAAGGCGGCCGAGGAGCCGGCCTGGAGTCGGCCTGGAGCCGGTCCGGAGCCGGTTAAGGGACAAACACAGCGCGGACGCAGCCGTCCCGCTTTTGCTTGAAAAGGTCGTAGCCGCGAGGGCTATCTTCGAGCGAGAAGCGGTGGGTGGCCAGGAACGACATGTCGAGATCGCCCTTGACGGCGTGCTCAAGCAGGCGCGGGACGTACTTTTGCCCGTGCTGCTGGGCGGTGCGAACTGTCAGGCCTTTGTTCATCATGACGCCGACGGGAAACTTATCCATGAGGCCGTAGACGCCGAGGATGGAAACGGTGCCGCCCTTGCGGCAGGCCATGATGGCTTCGCGCAGGGCGGTGCCGCGATCGGTTTCAAGCCGCAGGGCCTGCTTGACGCGGTCATAGCCGCCCTGGAGGCCGGTGCCGTGGGCTTCCATGCCGACAGCGTCGATGCAGGAGTCGGGACCGCGGCCGCCGGTCATCTCCTGGAGTGCTTCAAGGACGCTCGGAACGGCGGAATAGTCGATGGTTTCGGAGCCTGCTTTTTCGCGCGCCATGCGGAGCCGTTCGGGAAAGCGGTCAATGCCGATGACGCGGCCCGCGCCAAGGAGGTAGGCGGTTTTTTGCGCGACGATGCCGACCGCGCCGCAACCCCAGACCGCGACCGTATCGCCGGGAGAGATGTTGGCAAAGTCGGCGCCCATGTAGCCGGTGGGGCCGGCGTCGGAGGCGAACAGGGCCTGCTCGTCGCGAAGGCCGTCGGGGACCGGGAAGCAGTCGACATCGGCGAACGGAACGCGGATGTACTGGGCATGGGAGCCGGCATAGCCGCCAAAGGCGTGGGTGTAGCCGTAGATGCCGGCGGTGGGGTAGCCGAGCACGGCGGACTGCGACTCGGCGTTGGGATTGGTGTTGTCGCAGAGCGACCACAGGTTGTGCTGGCAGTACCAGCAGTCGCCGCAGCAGATGAACGAGGGGACCACGACGCGCTGGCCTTTTTTGATTATCCGGACGGCCGGGCCGACCTCAACGACTTCGCCCATGAACTCATGGCCAAGGATGTCGCCGGCGCGCATGGTGGGGATGTAGCCGTCGATCAGGTGGAGGTCGGAGCCGCAGGTGGTGGACAGGGTGACGCGGAGGATCGCGTCGTGGGGGTTGACGATTTCGGGATCGGGGACGGTTTCAACGCGGAGGTCGTTGATGCCGTTCCAACACAGGGCTCTCACAGGAGGTCTCCTTGCAGTTGGTCCGCTCCGTGGCGGGCGGAGGGATTCTTTTGGAGGGTCGGGATTTCGCCGGACTCGGCCAGGGCCTTGAAGTTGCGCAGGATTTTGCGGACGGCGGTCTTGGCGAGGAGATCAAGCGTGCCGCTGACGCCGCCGAGCAGGGTGCCGCCGGGGAGCGTTGCGGGGTGGAGCGAAAGCTGGAGGGTAGCGACGGTGCCGCGG
>CAXTYP010000428.1:0-2126 GCA_964248435.1 uncultured Acidobacteriaceae bacterium
ATTGCAGCTGTTGGAAAGGCAAAGTGGGCCGATAAGGGCTTTGAGCGCAACGCTCGGAGACAACTTCCGTGGCCAACCCAAACCCTGCCGCTCCCCACTTCGCCTCGTACCCTACCTCCCGGCCTGCCCTCGCCCCGGTGATTCCCAAGCCTGCTTCAAACCACGGGGACCACCGGTTCGAGGCTCGGCTGGCCCGCCCTCGCCTGGACTCCGAACCGCTGCCTGCGACTTCGCTTCCCCACGCAGTGCTGTGGGCCGGGAAGGCGAGCCGGTGGGAGCGGCAAAGCTTTGTTGAGGGGGCCCTCCAGTTTGTCAGGGCATCCAGCGAAGCTCGTAAAGTCACGATCACGCCAAAGCGCCGTTCACGATGGGGACGCTGGTTGAGCGCTTGGCAAGGGAGGCCCGGCATGCAAACGTTTTAGCGCCGGCCAGTTACACCACGTTGAGCGCCGGGCGTCGCGCCCGTTCGGATGGAGCCGGCAGTTACAGGCCGGCAATACGACAACTCCGCTGCTAGGCCGGTACCTTTTCGCCCTTCTCCTTGGCTAACGGGTCGCCCTGTTTCGCTTTGCGGTTCTCGTACGCACTGTTGATCTCCGCGCCCAGCAACAAAGCCAGGCCGGAAACATAGAACCACAGCAGCAGCACGATGACCGCGCCCATCGATCCATACGTCTTCGAATAAGTGTCGAAGTAGTGAAGATAAAACCGAAAAGCGAGCGAAGCGGCAATCCAAAGCACAATGCCGATGGCTGCGCCCGGCGTCACCCACTGCCATTTCGGCTGTTCCACGTCAGGGGCCACGTAGTAGATCAGCGCGAAGATTATGCTGAGCAGGCACAACGTGATTAAACCGGCAGCCACCCGCCACAGGATGGCCGCGGCCTGATCCATGCCCGTGTGCCGCACGATGAAGTTCATAAGGAGGCTGCCGGAAAGCGTCACGGCCAATGCCAGGATCGCCATCAGGATCACCGCGATCGTAAGGCCGATCGCGATCAGGCTGCGTTTCCAGAACGGACGTCCTTCTTCCACGCGATACACCGAGTTAAGCGTGTCCTGCACGGCCGACATGCCGGCAGTGGCGGACCAGAGCGCGCCAAGTGCCCCAAACGTGAACAGGCCGCCGCCGCTGCTCTTGGTGATCTGCTTGAAGATGTCCTGGACGGTGCCGAACGCGGACTCCGGCAAAACGGTTCCTATCGCATGGAGCATGGAATCCTGCAAGTGCGGTCCTTGCCGCGCAAGCAGGCCCAGCAACGCCGTAATCAGGATCAGGCCGGGAAACAAGGAAAGAAAGAAGTAGTAGGCCAGTTGTGCGGAACGGCCCGTGATGTCGTCCTTCATCGCGGACTTGCCGGCGCTGATGGCGACCTGCTTGAACGATTGCGTCGCTGAAGAAATAGGAGATGCTCCTTTGGGGGTCCAGGTGCCACGCCGGGTCGCCTGAAAGATAAACCCCGCGCGAGCTAGGATGGCACGCGGGCCCAAGGTGTCGTCTCGGCGTTGTCAGAATGGAGACAAAGCGGCAATAGCTTGGCTGTAGCCCGCGCATCCGCGGTCGTGCCCGGCCTGGAGGGAGATGATCGGCGCCGGGCGATTGAATCAGGGTGGCAGCACACCCGGTCAGTTCCGCCGCACATCTAAAAAAGCATGGCTTTACCCGATGCTGCGGCAACAAACCAGGCAGACCAGACAGACCGGATGCCCTCAACGGCTGATCTGCCGGCTCTTTTTCCTTTTCACAACACCTATGCGCGGCTGCCTGAACTGTTCTACGCACGGGTCCGTCCGACGCCGGTCGAGGCTCCGCGCCTGGTCGAAATCAACGGGCCGCTGGCAAGGAGGCTCGGGGTAGACCCGGAAAGGCTGGCGAGCGCCGAAGGAATCGCGATCCTGGCCGGCAACGCCGTGGCCAACGGCTCAGAGCCGCTGGCGCAGGCCTATGCCGGGCACCAGTTCGGCCATTTTGTGCCGCAACTGGGCGATGGACGCGCGAACCTGCTGGGCGAAGCGGTCGGATGCGACGGTGCTCACTTCGATATCCAGCTGAAAGGAGCGGGCCCGACCCCGTTTTCGCGCCGTGGTGATGGCCGGGCCGCGCTGGGCCCCGTTCTGCGTGAGTA
>CAXTYP010000429.1:0-2118 GCA_964248435.1 uncultured Acidobacteriaceae bacterium
CATACCTACATCGGAGGACTGATGGCAAACACACATACATTGATAGTCGAGCCTACTCTGCTTTTAACCAGCGAACATTGACGGCGCCTTGGCGCTCATGAGTGAGAACGTTAGCTGGCCCAAGGCATCGGAAGACGGACGCGTAGTTGGCAAGGAAGAGATTCGCAACTATTGGACCCATCAGTGGAAGGAGTTTGATCCTTATGTGCAACCAATGAATCCATCGACCGCGAAGAGACAAAAACTGATGTCAAGGTTCACCAGCTTGTAAGAGCGTCGAAGGCAAGATTCTTTCGGAGGGTGAGGCGTGGCATGTTTTTACCATCGCGAACGGTCTCATCGAATGCATGGACCTGAAGGAAAACGAACCAGGCTCGGATTCAAACCTATCTGAGGCATTTTCCAAGCACTAATATGCGGCGAAGTCGCTGATTAACCACTTTATGGAACAATATATCTACGAAGATAGAAACGCTACCCCGCGCGCTGGCGTTTTGCGGCAGTCTTGGTTGCGACTTTTTTCGCGGCAGTGCCCTGCTTTGCGGCCGGTTCTTCCTGGTTGCGCTCGGCGGCGATGTACGGCTGCTCGGGTGCGGGTGCGGGCTTGCCCTGTTTGGCGAGTGAGGCACGCAGCGCGTCCATCAGGTTGATGACCGGGGCCATAGGCTTGGGTTTTTTCGGCGGTTCGGGGCCCGTGTCGCCCTGTGCCTTGGTCTCAATCAGGTGCTCCACGCGCTCCTGGTAGACATTGTGGTACGCATCCGGGTGGAAGGGTGCCCGCAGCGAACCCATAAATTGTTCGGCCAGCTTGATCTCGGCATCCTTCAGTTCAAGCGGCGACTGGTCGCCGTACTCGGGGATCTCGCGCACCTCGTCCGGGTAGTAGAGCGTATGGAGGATGAGGCCGTGCTCGTACGGCCGGATGATGACGACCTGCTCGCGCTGGTGCAGGGTCAGCTTAGCGATGGCGCCCAGCTTGAGCTTTTGCATGGCCTGCATCATGAGCGAGTACGCTCGCCGGCCGGGCTCCTCGGCAACCGTGTAGTACGAGGTTTCGTAGTAGATGGGATCAACCTCGTCGAGCTCGACAAACTGCTGGATGGCCATCGTTTCGGACGACTCGGCTTCAAGTGCCTTGAGCTCGTCGGGGGAGATCAGGACGTAGGTGCCGTCCTCGGTTGGGTAGCCCTTTTCGATCTCGTCGCGACCCACGACACGCTCGTCCACCGGGCAGTACAGCTGCTGCTTGATGCGGGTGCCGCAGGTCTTGTGGATCTGGTTGAAGCCGATGTGTTCTTCGCGCGCGGCGACATACATACGCACGGGCACGGAGATCAAGCCGAACGAGATGTAGCCTTTCCAGACTGTGGATGCCATGGCTTGCCCCTGCTTTCCGGGTGTTGGGATGACAACGGTACCGCGAACGGTTAGCCGGGGCGCGTCGAACGGGCGCACGCGGGGTTAGAGTGGAGGGACGGATGAACACACTCGAGCAGGCGGAAAAGCTTTCCACTTCCCCTCCCCTTTCGGCGGAGGAGCGGCGCACGCGGCAGCGGCTGTACCTGCGCGACGCCGGTGCCGTGGGCACCCTGCTCCTGTTAGCCGTGGGGCTGTCGTTTATGACCTATGGCCTGTTTCACTCTTTTAATGCGCACCGCCACATGCTAGAAACGCGCTGGCGCGCGCGGGGGGAAGCGGCACTGGCGGCCGGCAAGCCGCTGGTAGCGCTTGACGATCTCCATTCCGCGCTGGCCTACGCGCCAGATGACCGGGCGCTCCAGATTGAACTCGCGACCGCTCTGGCGGCAACCGGGCGCACCCAGGAAGCGCAGGTCTACTTTTCGACGTTGCTGGAAACCGCGCCGGGGAACGGACCCATCAACCTCCAGCTGGCGCGACTTGCCATCCGGCAGGGCAATTCGCAGGCCGCGATCGAGCATTACCAGGCAGCCATCGAGGGCACCTGGAACGGCGATGCGTTCACGCGGCGGCGCGATATACGCCTGGAGCTGGCACGATTTTTGCTTGCGCAGAACCGCAAGGGTGAAGCACGGGATCTCCTGCTGGTCGTTTCCAGCAACTCGCCCGCTGACTACCAGCTGCAGCTGATGCTGGGCG
>CAXTYP010000430.1:0-2116 GCA_964248435.1 uncultured Acidobacteriaceae bacterium
GCAGCAGCAGCGGCACTCGCCACGGTGTCGGGCGGCGGCCCAGCAGGTACACCGCGCCCATGGCAAAGGTGTACGCGGCGGTACCGGCGGAGTTCAGGGGGCCAAAAGCCCGCATGGCCCATGCCTCGGGCACGCCCATGGACGGGGTGTCCATGTTGACAAGCCACTCCATGTCCCACGGAAAGGCCAGGCAGAACTGCAGCACGGTATAGAGCGCTGCGGCTCCAAGCAGCGGAGGAAGCCAGCGATGCGCGGCTTGCCGAAAGGTGGAGGCCTGGCCGGGCACAAGCATCAGGTAGGCCGCGAACATCGGCGGGATCGACCAGTTGAGCAGGTCGTGCACCACGCTGCCCAGGGGGTAGCGAAAGAAGCCGCTGAGAAAGCCGCCTGCGATCGCAAGGAGGCACAAAAGAAATGGGGCGATCGCGCCGATCGGCGAGCGCAGCAGGGTGAGCGCACCGGCCAAGGGAGCGACCAACGTCACCAGGTACGGGGCAATCAGGATCGGGCTTGGATCCAGCCAGCCCGCGCTGTGGTCGATCAGCCGCCGGATACAGGGGGTTAGAAACCACACCAGCCATACCAGGCCGAAGTACCCTGAACGGCTGCGCCGGAACAGCACGGCGGCGGAAACGAGCAGAACCGCCGGCAGCAGGGTCCGCAGCACCCCGGCCTGGTGTACGGCAAGACCGCCCCCCAACAGCAGCAGCGGCACGGCAAAGCACAGCTGATCCACTGGCAGGCCGCCGAGGAAACTGGCCGGGCTGCCGGGAGCCCGATCGTTCGTGCGTGCCCAGTCCGCCCTCATGCAAACCTCGCCCGCCGGCCAAGGGGGCGCATGGCGTGCCGGGTCGCAAGTGTCGTGTAGACAGATTCAAGCCGCTGCGCGACCCTGGGCCAGGTGTGGTGTTCGTCCACTTGGCGGCGGTTGGTTTCTCCCATGCGACGAGCCAGCTCCGGGTCGCGCAACACCCGCAGCAGCGCGTCTGCAAGCGCCCCGGCGTCGCGCGGGGGCACTTTGAAGCCGCCTTCGTCCGGAACCAGGTAGCGCAGGCCGCCCGCGTCCGTGACGACCAGCGGCCGCCCGGCAGCCATCGCTTCCAGCGCGCTCATGCCATACGGCTCGCCGAACGACGGCAGGCAATAAACGGTGCACGCGGCCATGGTGTCGGCGACGCGCTCGCGCTCGATATTGCCCAGCAGCTCTACCCGGTCGCCGAACGCGCTTTGTTCCACGCGGCTGCGAATCTCCCCGGCCTGCTCGCCCGTGCCGGCGATGCGCAGACGTGCCGCGGGCAGTGCGGCGGCGACCTGTTCCCAGGCTTCCAGCAGAACGAAAATGCCTTTGCGCTCCTGGAGGTTCGCCAGGAACAGGATGGTGGGCGCTTCGGGCCCGGGCTGCGCCGCGGCGTCCGCGAAGTGGTCCGCACCGATGCCGAGCGGAAAAGGAATCACGCGACCCGAGGCCTGCAGTGCATCGGGCAGGCGCAGCGCGCTCGCAGGGGTCGGTACCAGCACGCCGTCGGCGGCGTGAAACTGCAATCCCAACAGTTCCCGTTCCGCCTTGCTGCGCAGAGCCCCCATGCCGCGCCCGGCTGAGTCCGCTTTCCAGCTAGGCCAGACCGGCCCCAGCAGCACCGGGCAGCCCAGGCCGAACAAAAACGTGCTGAGCCCGGTAACAACCGGATTGAGCTGGTGAATCGCGTCAAACGGCTGCTGGCGGTGCAGCTGCCGAAACAGCGCGCGCACCCGCAGCGCGTATTCCACACGGAAGCGCAGCCCCTGGTTCAGGGCCGAATAGCAGCTGCGCATGGGCAGAGGATAAAGATGCACCCCGACCGGCAAGGGCCTGTGCAGGTCGACGGAAGCTGCAGCTACATGGAGGGTATGGCCGCGCTCGGCAAGCGCACAAAGAATCGCATGGGCAATCAGGCCGTCGCCGTGCGGCTGCCAGTCCGTGAGGTAGTGCGAGGGGTGCGCGATGAACAAGCGCAGCGAGCTTCGCGGGGACCGGCTCATGCGCGCCTCCGCAGCGGCTCTTCTCGCAGTTCCGCGCCCGGCAGCACAGCACTATAGAAGGCAAGGAGGTCGCGGCGCATGGCCTCGCTTGAGAACC
>CAXTYP010000431.1:0-2098 GCA_964248435.1 uncultured Acidobacteriaceae bacterium
GGGCGTTGTGGGGGAGGGTGTCGGTGGCTTCGAGTCTTGTTCCATGTCCTGCATGCGTTGCACGGCGTCCTTTTCGGCGCGAGGGAAAACGGGGGCGAGCGGGCCCAGGCGTGTGCCGGGCTGCAGGTCGCCCCACTTGAGATGCCGGAGGTCGGCCTGCTCGATCTCACCAAGCCCGAGCTGGGCCCAGACCTTTGCGGCGGCTTCCGGAATGACGGGGTAGACGAGGGCGGTGATGATGCGGATGGCTTGGGCTGCGGTCGCCAGGCTTTCTGCGCGGCTCCGGTCGTGTTCCTCGTTGGTGATGCCTGGTTGCTGCTTCCACGGCGCCCTCGCCGTAAGAAAGCCGTCCACATGGCCGACCAGGGTCCAGATACTCCCGAGGGCTTCGCTGAATCTCAAACCTGTGAAGGAGTCGCCCGCCGCGCTTAGGGTGATTTCCGCAAAGGCGCGGATATCTGCCGCACTCCGCGGGAGGTTCGAGCCTGACATTCCATCCGGCTGAGGAGGTGCGCCACCCGGGATGCACCCTTCGTAATACTTGGCGATCATCGACAGCGTCCGGCTCACCAGGTTGCCGTAGCCGTTCGCCAGGTCCGCGTTGTATCGCTGAACCAGAGCGTCAAACGAGAACGAGCCATCCTGCCCGAAGACGATCTCCCGCAGCAGAAAATAGCGCAGCGCATCGGCTCCCAGCACGGCAAGTATCGTCTCCGCGCGCACAATATTGCCGCGCGACTTCGACATCTTCGATTGCTCAAAGAGGAGCCAGCCGTGCGCGACGACCGCCTTCGGCAAGGGCAGCCCGGCGGCCAGCAGAAACGCCGGCCAGTACACGCAGTGAAAGCGCGAAATCTCCTTGCCGATGATGTGGAACTGCGCGGGCCAGTACTTTTCAAAAAGTGACTCGTCGGACCCGTAGCCGAGCGCGGTGATGTAGTTGGCCAGCGCATCAAGCCAGACATAGATCACGTGCGATTCGTCGCCCGGGACCGGGATGCCCCACTTGAAGCTGGTGCGCGAAACGGACAGGTCGCGCAGCCCACCGCGCACAAACGCGAGCACCTCGTTGCGACGGGTTTCGGGCTGGATCAATTGCGGCTGCTCCGCATACAGCTCGAGCAGTTTGTTCTCAAACGCCGACAGCTTGAAGAAATAGTTCTCTTCGCTGACGGTCTCGGTGGGGCGCCCGCAGTCGGGGCAGGGCGCGCCAGAGCCGGCCTCAACGTAAAGCTCGTCAAACACGCAGTACTGGCCCGTGTAGGTGCCCTTGTACAAAAATCCGCGCTCCTGGAGCACGTTCCACAGCTTGCGGACACCGCGCTTGTGTCGCTCCTCGGTGGTGCGGATGTAGTCCGTATAGGTGAGGCCCATGCGGTCCCACAATCCACGGAACTCGGCTGAAACATGGTCCGTAAAGACTTGGGGCGCTTCCGCGGCGAGCTCGGCCGAACGCTCGATTTTTTGACCGTGCTCGTCGGTGCCGGTCAAAAAGAAGACGTCTTTGCCCAGCATTCTTTCGCGACGCGCGATCACGTCGGCGACCACCGTTGTATAGGTATGCCCGATGTGTGGACGCGCATTGACGTAGTAGATCGGCGTCGTGATCAGGAAGGGTGTGCTGGGCTCAGGCATGCCAGCCCTCATCTTAATGCAAGACCCCCTGCGCGGGATTCATGTTTGCCGACATGCTTCGTGAGCCGACAGCTGATCGAGCGGCCTTTTCGTTGAGAAAGGCCACATAGCGACGGTTTCGGCATAGGGGAGTATCGGGAAATATGAAGATGCGGCCACTTCGTGGCGGGTACTTGTTGTAAGAGCATTCTGTAGGATTACCTCGTGTATCTCCCAGGACAAAAACGGCTGACCGAGCGCCTGCGCGCCGTGCTCGAAACCCTTTATGCGCTCACCCCGGCCCACCTCGCGGTTGAGCAGCCGCCCGACACCCGCTTCGGCGAGTACGCCCTGCCGGTCGCCTTTGAGCTCGCGCGCACCCTGCGCAAAGCCCCGCGCAAGATCGCCGAAGAGATCGTGGCCGCGCTCGGCCCGGTTGAGGGCTTCGCGGGCTTTGAGGTCGCGGGCGCGGGTTATATCAATG
>CAXTYP010000432.1:0-2080 GCA_964248435.1 uncultured Acidobacteriaceae bacterium
CAGCTCGGCTGCCTCAAAATCCTGCTGAGGTATTTATGAGACCGCTTCTAGTGTCATCCCAGTATTACGCGCTCGAACAAGATCTTTATACAATAAGTATTATGCAGATGCCTAGAACGAGCTGCGGATCTGAGACGGAGTGATCAGGCGGCTCTGAAAGCTGGACGGTTTACAGTAGGAGTGGGTGGAGTTGTAAAAGGAACCGCGATCATCCAGGGCGTTTGTGACGCTTGTTTGGAGAGATCACACATGAAATCGAGAAGCGCTGGTTACAGCATCTTCTCTGGCTGCAGGCCTAGTTAAGTATAGTAGGTTGGCAAATTCTGAAAAGTGCATGATAATGTCCTTTATCATGTTTGATTTAGGGTGCTATGCTTCCGCGCAGGAGATCCATCCATGGACCTGATCTCGCTCGATCTAACCCCCGTCACCGCATAGTTCGCCAAAGGGGCGGCCCACCTGCCTGCCGCCGACCATTGCTTCCCCGCCGCCATGCAATCTGTGGCGGTGTTAGCCGCCGCCGTTGCCGCTCCCGTCGCCTACCACCCATGGTTGTATGCCGGTGGTTTCTTGCTCGCTACCGCCGGAACCGCTTTTACGCTCTGGCAAGTGCGGCTGGCCGAGCAAGTCCAGGGCTCCTAACGTGCAACCGAGTTCAGCCTTTGCGCTTGCCGTGCCGGGCACAGCATTGCCTTCTATCTTCACGGCGCGTTCGGCGGCCCGGCATCGGATGCGCGACTTCTTTTCGTCGCACATTCGCAATCCTCACACACGGCGCGCTTATCTGGAGGCGGTCCGGCAGTTCTCTGCCTTCGCGGCCGAGCTGGGCTCCAAGGCCTCGCCCAGGTCGAGCCCATCCATGTGGCAGCGTTCGTCGAGCGGCAGCTTCAGTTCCACGCCAAGCCGACGGTGAAGCAGCGGCTCGCAGCCTTGCGGATGCTATTCGACTGGAGGGAAAGCAACCGAGGTGACAGGAGGCCCATGGCTTCCGAACATAGCAGGCTCCTTTGGAAATGCCAGCAAAATCGGTCTTCCCGTTACCACCGATTTGCAGGCAGTCCCATAACGGGAAAGCGATAGACTGGGGTCAGCGTTTCAGCCAGGCAGCCGGCCTGTAAGGGCACAGGCCGCCAGGCAGAACAGGGGAACGATGAGCACGATCACTCCCGAACTTGAGCACGAGCCGCTCACCACCAGGGCCGAACCCTTTACCGGTACCCCGCGCAAGGTCACCGCGCACCAGACGCAGAACGAAGCCCTGAGTTTTGAAAAATCAGCGCCCGGCAAACGCGCCTACAAGCTGCCGCCGCTCGACGTACCCGAAGTAGACCCGCAGACCTTGCTTGGCCCCTCCGCTCGGCCCCAACCCGCGGCCTTGCCGGAGCTCAGTGAAATCGAGATCATTCGTCACTTCACGCGCATGTCCACCTGGAACTACGCCATCGACCTCGGCATGTACCCGCTCGGCTCCTGCACGATGAAGTACAACCCGCGTGTAAACGAGTACGTGGCCCGCATCGAGGGCATCGCCGAAGCGCACCCTTATCAGCCCGAATCGCTCTCGCAAGGTTCGCTCCAGATCCTGAAGGACCTCGAACACTGCCTGCTTGAGATCACCGGCATGGACGCGATCACGCTCCAGCCCGCCGCGGGCGCCCACGGCGAGTTCACCGGCATCCTGCTCGTTCGCGCCTACCACCAGTCTCGCGGCAATGCCCGCCGCACCGTCATCATCCCCGACTCGGCCCATGGCACCAACCCGGCCACAGCGGCTGTCTGCGGCTACGAGGTTGTCAACCTGAAGTCGAACGCGGACGGTGGCGTCGACCTCGAAGCTCTGCGCGCCGTGGTCGACGAAAGCACTGCCGCCATGATGCTGACCAACCCGTCCACCATCGGCGTGTTTGAAAACGAGATCGCCGCTATCGCCGAAATCCTGCACTCCAAGGGCGCTCTGCTCTACATGGACGGCGCGAATATGAACGCGCTGGTCGGCAAGACCCGCCCCGGCGACTTCGGTGTGGACGTCATGCACCTGAACCTGCACAAGACCTTTTCGACCCCGCATGGCGGCGGCGGT
>CAXTYP010000433.1:0-2072 GCA_964248435.1 uncultured Acidobacteriaceae bacterium
CTCCCAAGAGTGTCGGCAAACCGCAGTAGCGAATTGGCGGGCGATTGCCGGAGTCAGGTCCGGCCGGTGCGCTCAAGCGCAAGGAGGTCGGCGGGGGTGTCGATGTCCATCGCGGCTTCTGGCATGGGAACGGGCGTGACGGGTAAGGTGCGGAGCAGGGAGCGCGCACCCTGGTCGCCCCGGACAGCGGCGAGGGCGGCGAAGTGTTCGCGGCTGAAAACAGCTGGGACGCCAAGGCGGCCGCCGTATTGGGCAGCCGCAACGGTGCCGGGCGCCGCGAGTAAAGCCTGGAGGTGGCCGGGGCGCAGAAGCGGCTGATCGCAGACCAGCAGCAGCACACGCCAGGTGCCCGGAGGCAGCGCCGCGATACCGACCCGCAAGGAACTGCCCATCCCTTCGGCGGCATCCGGGTTGAAAAGGATCGTGACCGGCAGGCCGGCGAGCGCGGCAGCCCAGTGCCCAGCGGTCTCGCCCGCGAGACCAGGCGTGTGTGAAACGACGACGTACATCGGAGCGGCCCCGGCGTCGAAGGCCAGTTGTGCGGCCCGGCGCAGCAGCGGCGCGCCGTCGAAGAGCACGAGCTGCTTGGGCCGTCCCAGCCGCGTGGAGGCCCCGGCAGCAAGGAGGATGGCGGCTGGAGGTTCAGGCATGGATGGGCGCGAGTGGAGCGCGGGGCGCGTTTCGGCCCGCGGTTTGGCCTGCGACCCGGTTTACGGTGACGCGCCGCCCGGCAAGGGTGGCTTGCAGCTCGGCCACGATCGACAGCGCGATCGCAGCAGGATCGCGCGCACCCAGGTCAAGGCCGACCGGCGCGTGCAGGCGTTCCAGGCACTGCTCGACGGTGCAACCGAGAGCCGGTGCGATCTCCTCGAGCAGGCGCGCCGTGCGATGGCGCGGGCCAAGAATGCCGAGGTAGAGCAGATCAAGCGGCAGCAGGGCGGCCAGCAGGTTCCGGTCCTGCTCATACGAGTGAGTGAGAACAACGGCCAGTTCTCCGAAACCGACGCCGGGCGTGACGGAGCGCAGGGGACCCGTTTCGGCGGCTTCGTAAGTCAGGATTTGAAAGGCTGTGCCGGCGGGAAAGCGCTCAGGCCGCAGCAGGTGCGAGCGGCCGTCGGCCACCGTGACGCGCCAGCCCAGGGCGAGGGCGAACTCCGCGAGGGGACGGGCGTCGTCGCCCGCGCCGAAGATCGTGAGCCGGGGCGGTGGGGGGAGGTACTCGACAAACCACCCGCGGCGGGAACAGGTGGGGCCGCCTGGTTCGTGAAACGAAAGGCTCCGTTGCTCATTGCGGCTTTGTTCGACCGCGGAGCGGAGGGCGGCCGGTAGCTCGGTTAAACTCCTGCCCTGTTGAACGGCGATCGCGCCGGTGCCGGCGCCCGCTTCGGAGGGAGAAGCGACAACGGCCGGTTCGCCTGCTTCCACGGCGCGGGCGATCGCGGCAAGCACATCCAAGGGTTCCTGCTCCAGCAAAACCGAAACAATGCCGCCGCAGCCCAGGCCCCATCCCGCGCCGTCTTCCTCAAGCGAGCTTGCATACTGCTCGACCACCGGGCCGTTGGCGGTGAGCCACCAGGCCTTGCGGCTTACCTCGGCCTCCAAGCAGCCGCCGCTGATGGTCCCGGCGCGCTCGCCGCCCGAGGTCAGCAGCATGCGCGCGCCGGGTTTGCGGTACGACGAGCCCTCGACCGCGACCACGGTGGCCAGGCAGACCTGTTCGCCGCGTCTTTGCGCTCGCCGCCAGAGCGCCAGAATCTGTGCTGTTTCACCCATCGCTTGTTCAGATTAAGACGCGGAACAGGCCTGTACCGGACGGAGTGAATGGAAAGCAGGACGGTATAGTGGGGTTGAACGAATCGAAACGTATGGATTCGTATTTACAGGGCTAAGGATTTCCGGATTCATGCTTTCCAAGCGATTCCCCCAATTGTTCTTTGCGCTCACACCAGCGCTGTTGCTGGGCGGTGAGGTCCGGGCCCAGGCCCAAACTTCCGCGCAAACCGCGGCCCAGACTTCAGCCCAAACCTCTGCGGCGGCTTCTTCGTCTCCATCGCTGGCACAGCACCCGGGCT
>CAXTYP010000434.1:0-2060 GCA_964248435.1 uncultured Acidobacteriaceae bacterium
ATGTACAATCAGCCTGTGCAGGTGAAGTCTGCGTCACCTGCTGCTGCACGTCCCGGTCAAACTCAATCTGCCAGATCTTGAACCGCGTCGCCCCTTCCGCGACCCCGACCGCGGCCCTCAGCAGCTCCGCCGCCGGCTCGCGAAAACCCCATAAGATCAAGCCGATCAGCACCGGCCATACCACCGCCGTGCAGATCGCCGCGACTCCGCTCAACACCCCGGCTATATCCCCGCCGCGATCGCTCCCGCCCGCCGTAACCACCCGCGTGACTGCGGTCTCCGTCGCTCCCGCAACCAGGCTGACCGCATCTTCCAGCGTCACCGGTCCACCCCTCGTTCCGGTCCCCGTTGCACGTCCCGAGCGAACCCCGGCCCCGTATCGCCGGCGTCCTCCACAAAAAAGCCGCGCAATGCCCAGCCCAGCGCCAGCAACACAGCCCCCAGCACGACCAACTGGAGACTGACCGGCCATAACGCTACATACAAGTGAATAAAACCGGGCTCAGGTCCATATCCCGACGCTTGCGAGAGCACCAGGCTGAGCAACAGTGCCACGCCCGCCAGCAGCACTACCAACCCCACCGCCCGGACCCGCCTTAAACCTCGCTGCCTGTTCATGTGCCTGCCATCCTAGCCGAGCCGGCACTCACCCGCAACTCAAGAGAAGCGGTTCCCGACCGGCTCTTAGTTCTTGACCGTCAGGTTCGCGGAGTTCACAGCCTGCTTGCCCGTAATCCCCTCCAGCCCGGTCAACAGCCCACGGTAGTCGTTCTTGTCACACTGCATTGCAAAACCGCCCTTCACGTCTCCTTCAGCCCAGGTCAATCCAATAAAGTGCTTCTTTGATTTTCGTCAATGCCATCAAGGCCCCGGCCCCGAACGACACCACCGCCAGGCCGATCGCGGCTCCCACCCGCCGGTGCACGTCCTCCCCATAGGTCAGCTCCGTCACCGCGGCGGCCGGGATATCAAGCGTGTCCTTGCCGTCACGTATCAGGCGTATCTGCTTCGGCTCAATCAGAATTTCCGCCTTGTTGCCGGCCTTCAGTCCGCTCACAGAACCGCCGTCATACATCACCTTGTAGCTGTTATCGGCAGCCAGGGCGTTGCAGCTCATCGCAAGTGAAAGTCCGAGAGCAAGCAAACGTTTCATTGTTCCTCTTCGCGGCGCGGGCCGTTGCCATCGCGCATGGAGCGCAACCCGAACCTACCAGCGGCTGAAAAGCCCGGCAAGAGTACCAAAGATCAGCGCCAGCGATGCAGCGACGATGCCGCAAAGCAAAAAGGGGAGCCATCGTTCGATGGCTCCCCTTTTTGAAAACAAATCGACCGCTTACGCCCTCGACAGGTACACGCCCTCGGCGGTATCCACGCGAATCTTCTCGCCCTCGTTGATAAACGGCGGCACCTGCACCGTTAACCCTGTTTCCAGCTTGGCCGGCTTGGTCACCGACGACGCCGTCGCTGCCTTCAGCCCGGGCTCCGTTTCAATCACCGTCAGCTCCACGGTCTGTGGCAGGTCGATGCCGACCGGCACCCCGTCAAAGATCGAAACCGTGATCTGCAGGTTCGCCGTCAGGTACTCCACCGCGTCGCCCAGCGTGTCCCGCTTCAGGTTCGTCTGCTCATAGGTCGACGTATCCATAAAGTAGTAGTCGTCGCCGTCGTTGTACAAAAACTCCATCGGGATCTCGTCCACAATCACCCGGTCGATCGGGTCTGGCGAGCGAAAGCGGTGCTCAAACATGGAGCCGGTCCGCAGGTTGCGCAACTTGGCCTGGATAAACGCCCGCAGGTTGCCGGGCGTCCGGTGCTCTACCGCGAACACGGTGTGCAACTCGTTGTTGAACTTGATAATCATGCCCGGACGCATCTGGGTGGCGGGAATCGCCATACGGGGGAACTCCTTGCGCAAACAGCGCTCGGCTGCACGGGGCAGCGCTCCCCCATTCTAGCGCAGGGAGTCTGGCGCGGCGGGGCCGGCACCGGAAACGCCAGCCCGTCAAGCGCAACCGCTATCCCGCCCCAAACAGCCGCGAAAAGAAGTGCCCTACCCGGCC
>CAXTYP010000435.1:0-2053 GCA_964248435.1 uncultured Acidobacteriaceae bacterium
GATCACTTCCTTGGACTGTACGCACAGGACAGCTGGCATGCGACGGATACCCTGACGCTCAATGGCGGCCTGCGCTGGGAGGTGCTGCCTCCCTGGCATGAGAAGTACAACCAGCTGCTCACACTCGACCCCGGCGAGCAGTCCGTCGTCTTCCCCAATGCGCCCAAAGGCATCCTGTTTCCGGGAGACCCCGGCGTGCCGCGGACGTTATCGCCGACTCGCTACGCCGATTTCGCGCCGCGCATTGCCGCATCCTGGGCTCCCGAAAGATGGCACGCGCACACGGTTATTCGTGCCGGGTATGGCCTTTACCGCAGCGCTTTCGAAGGATTGTCGGCGGGCATCATGAGCGGCAACGCCCCGTACGGGGTAACGCAAACCCTGCCCGCACCCACGCTGTTCGACCAGCCGTTTGTGCAGGCTGCCAATGGCCGCAACCTGGGGCAAAGGTTTCCCCTGCAATCGGTGCCCTTCGGAGCGTCGGTGTCGCACCCGGTCACGACAGTGGATTGGACGAATTTTGAACCGCTCACGGGCATTCCAGCCTTTGCGGCAAATAATGTCGTCCCTTACAGCGAGAACTACACCCTTGCCGTCTCGCAACAGCTCGGCGCGACGACCACGGCGACGGTCAGCTACGTCGGCACACAGGCGCACCACCTGCTAGTGATTCAGGAGGTGAACCCAGGCAACCCGGCGCTATGTCTCGCGCTGAGCCAGGAAGGGGAGGTGGCGCCAGGGTCCGCGACCTGCGGACCCTTCAATGAAAGCAGCGTGTTCACGGCAGCAGACGGCAGGACGTACGGGGGAACGCGAACCGCGTTCTCCGGTGCGTTTGGCAGTGTCAATCTGCAAAAGACCATCGCAAACGCACATGACAATGCGCTTGAAGCGACCCTGCAACACGTAAGCGGCGGTTTGTACCTGCAGCTGGCGTATACGTGGAGCAAGTCGATCGATCAATCCTCCAGCCTGGCGGAAGCCGTCTACCCCGACACGCCGTTCAGCAACGCCGGGCTAAGCCGCGCTCTTTCGGCCTTTGACATGCGGCATAACTTCAGCGCGACCTACCGGTATGCCTTGCCGTTGGAGCGTTTTTCGCCGGCGCATCCACGACTGGCCGGGGGCTGGCAAGTGTCAGGCCTGACCCGCTTCGGCACCGGCCTGCCCGTGACCCTGGTCAACAACAACGACACCTCGCTGCTGGGCACGGCGCCGAACGGAATCAACAACAATGGCCTGGATGAGCCGGCGGTCAGGCCGGGGAGTTTGGCAGTGCACCATCGCCCGGATGCCCCGGCGTTCAACACGGCCTTGTTCCGGCTGCCGGCGCTTGGCACGCTTGGCAATGCGCGGCGCCGCTTCTTTAGTGGTCCGGGACTCGACAACACCGACCTCGCGCTGAGCAAGACCACCCGGATGTGGGAAGCGAGCAGCCTTGAGTTGCGGGTCGAGGCCTTTAATCTCTTCAACCACGCCCAGTTTTTTGGCTCGGCGGCCGTGCAGGGCAACATTTCGGCCCCCAACTTCGGGCAGATTCAGACGGCGTCCTCACCGCGCCTGGTGCAGGTGGCGGCTCGGCTCAGCTTTTGATCGCTGCGCGCTTTTGTGGGGCCTAGGTTGCGGAGCGGCCGAGGCGGGCAGCAATGCCCGCGAGCACACACTGGAGGCCGTCCTCAAAGACGCGATCGGGACCTGGATGCGAAGCATGCTCGACGACCCTGGCAAGGGTTGGAAAGCGGCCCGTGTTGATCAGCATTTGGAGGTGTCGGCCCGTGGCGATCTGCCAGGCTGCCTTGTTCAGGCCGGTTTCCTGCTCCGCCCGGCGTTCGCGTGCTTCGCCCTGGATCGCCCCCGCGATCCAGGCCTCGAGCGTTCGCAATGCCGCCAGCGTGTCGTTTATGTCCCCGAACTGTCCGGAGCGGTCCAGGGCGGCGAGCGCCTGTTCCAGGCAGAACAAGGCATGAGGACCCTGGTGCGGACGGCCGCCCAGCATGCCGCCAAACCAGCCATGCCGATGCGCGGCACGCCGCAGGCGCTCGGCATGGACGCG
>CAXTYP010000436.1:0-2040 GCA_964248435.1 uncultured Acidobacteriaceae bacterium
CGCGAGCGGTCAAGCATTACTGCGATGTAGCGGTCGACTGCGCCGGCCCCATCGCGAAAAAGCTTTGCGCCGAGCTTCGCGGCCAGTGGAGCCACCCCATCCCGCACGAGGTCGAGTGCTGCGCGCAGCGGACCGCGCCACCGCTGATTCCACCCTTCCTTGCCGCCGTTGCAGCCGCAGTTCGAGCGCCAGCGCTCCACCCCGTGCGCGCAGCTCCAACTGGTGCGCTCGGCCAGCCGGGCCTCCATGCGAAGGGGAAATCGCTCGAGAAACTCGCCGTAATTCGTCACTGTCGCGAGCCCTTGATGCCCGGTGTACTGGAGCGCATAGCTCAGCGCCATCTCGCCGAAGCGGTGGTGGTGGCCGTAGCTTTCGCCGTCCGTGGCGACATGAACGAGCTCCGGCGTCGTGGGTTCCGCGGTCGAAAAACCGCCGGCCATGCGCTGTGCGAAGCCTTCGCCCGAGTTCAGCAGCCGCTCAAACGCGATGGCGCGGGAGCGCGGGCCGTCGTAGAAAAACACCGCGATGGTGCGCCCGCTCGGCAGCTTGACCTGGTAGGCCCGGCGCGTGTCGACCGAAGCGTCCGGAGTGTCGCGCCAGGGCTCGTCGCCGGATGCAAGCGGCCGCACCGCCGCGCACTGGTGCGGGGCCAGCACCGTCCATGCAATGCCGGCTTCAGCCAATGCCTCGAGCGATGGGGTGTCCGCTGCCGTTTCGGCCAGCCACATTCCTTCCGGCTTACGACCGAACCTGTGCTCAAAGTCGGCCATGCCCCAGAGCACCTGCAGTTGCCGGTCGCGTGCCGAGGCCAGCGGCATGATGACGTGGTTGTACACTTGCGCCATGGCCGAACCATGGCCGCTGAAACGCTGGGCGCTGAGCCGATCGGCCTCAAGAATCGATTCGTACGTCAGCTCCGCATGCTCCTCAAGCCAGCTGAGCAGCGTTGGGCCGAAGTTGAAGGAGATTTGCGCGTAATTGTTGACGATGCGCAGGATTTCGTTGCGCTCATTCACGATGCGCGAAGCCCCGTTGCGGGCGTAGCACTCGGCCGTGATGCGCTCATTCCAGTCATGGTAGGGCGCGGCGGAGTCCTGGGTTTCCACGCTCTCGATCCACGGGTTTTCGCGCGGCGGCTGGTAAAAGTGCCCGTGAACGACGAGATAGCGATTGTTCATACTTCCCTCTCCTACGCTGCCGGTGGTGCCGCGAACGGTTTGCCGTGGAGATCGCAGGCGCGCCACAGGTACCAGCTTGCCACGGTTCGCCAGGGGCGCCATCGCTCCCCACGGCGCATCATGGCTTTCGGGTCCGCCAGCATGGTCGCGTCAAACGGCTTTGTCTTCGGCAATCGCCCAAAGGTCAGCGCGAACCCCTTTCGTACTCCATAGTCTGTCAGCGGCAGCACGTCAGGCCGACCCAGCCGAAAGATCAGCAGCATTTCCGCCGTCCACACGCCCACCCCGCGCACCGCCGTCAACCGCTCCACAACTTCCTTATCGGCCATTCTGCGGATTGTGTTCAATTGCGGGACGGTTCCGTCGAGCGTCTTCCGCGCCAGGTCCTGCAGGGCCAGCATTTTGTTCCGCGACAAGCCGGAGGCCCGCAGCGCATCGTCCGGCTGCATCAGCAACAGCTCCGGGGTGGGATGGATGTCGCCGAACAGCTTGAGCAGTTTATGGAGGATGGCCCGCGCCGCGGTGCCATGCAACTGTTGCGAAAGAATGGCCTCAAGCAGCGCTTCAAAGGGCGAGTGCTGGCTTTTGAGCCTGAGAGTGTAGGGGCCTGCCGCTTCAATCAGCGCGCCCAGTTTGGGGTCGTTTGCCGCGAGTGCCCGGCAAGCCTCGGCGGCGTCGTAGCGGGGCGTGCGGCGGCCGTCTGCCATGCGCACCAGTGTAGATGGTTTTTAAGTATGCCGAATACAAGCTCCCCGCCTTCCCCGGTGAGGGGGGAGGCGGTTGAGTAGCATCGGAAATGAGGCCGGAGATGACTGGGGAAAAAGAAGCAGGCTCGGACAAACAAGAAGCCGCCAAGCGCGCG
>CAXTYP010000437.1:0-2024 GCA_964248435.1 uncultured Acidobacteriaceae bacterium
AAACCCGAGTGCGAATCCCGGACCCGGAGCTTGCCGCGATGTTTACCAATTGTTTCCCCAACACGCTCGACACAACAGTCGAGCCTGGTATGTTTGACGGCAAACCTGACACCGCGGTGATCACGGGCGACATTCCCGCCATGTGGCTGCGCGATTCATCGGCGCAGGTGTGGCCGTACCTGCCGTTTGCCGGGCGCGACGCGAAGCTGCGAGCGCTGCTCGAAGGGGTGATCCGGCGGCAAGCGCGTTGCCTCCTGATCGACCCGTATGCCAATGCTTTTATGGCGGACTTGAACGCGCCGCCGCTCCCCTGGAGCCGAACCGACCAGACGGAGATGCGGCCCGGCGTGGGCGAACGCAAGTACGAGCTGGACTCGCTGTGCTACCCGGTTCGCCTGGCGCACGGCTTTTGGAAAGCGACCGGCAACACGGAGCCGTTTGACGGGCGATGGCACGACGCCATGCGGCTGGTGGTGGCGACCATGCGGGTGCAGCAGCGCAAGCAGGGGCTGGGGCCGTACCACTTCCAGCGACCCTCGCCCACCCCGACCGAGACCCTGGGCGAGAAGGGTTATGGCAACCCGGTCAACCCGGTTGGGCTGATCTTTTCGGGCTTTCGTCCGTCGGACGACGCGTGTGTGTTGCCATTTCTCGTGCCTTCCAACCTGTTTGCCGTACGCTCGCTGCGACAGCTGGCGGAGATGTCGAACGCGGTGCTGCACGACGCGGCGCTGGCAAGCGAGGCTGAAGGGCTGGCGAGCGAAGTGGAAGCCGCGCTGCGCGAGCACGCGATTGCAACGACGCCGGACGGAACCATCTGGGCGTACGAGGTGGACGGCTTCGGCGGGCAGATGCTGATGGATGACGCGAATGTACCGAGCCTGCTAGGGCTGCCGTACCTGGACGCTTCGCCCGACCCCGGGCTGTACGCGCGCACCCGCGCGTTTGTTTGGAGCCCGCGCAATCCCTGGTTTTTCCGCGGCACGGCGGGTGAGGGCATCGGCGGTCCGCACGAGGGCGCGGGCATGATCTGGCCGATGTCGCAGACGATTTACGCCCTGACCAGCACCTCGGATGCGGAGATTCGGAACGCGGTCGGGATGCTTAAAACAGGGTCGGCGGGCAGCGGCTTTGTGCATGAAAGTTACAACAAGGACAATGTCAATCTGTTCACGCGGGCCTGGTTTGCCTGGGCCAACACGCTGTTCGGTGAGCTGATCGGCGAGTTGGCTGCGCGACGGCCGGAGTTGCTGCGGGTATAAAAGCCCCGTTTACTCGGCGACCACCGCTTTCACCAGGTTGCGAGGACGGTCCACGTCGATGCCGCGCGCGACCGCTGTGAAATAAGCAAACATCTGGAGCGGAATGACCTCGCAGATGGCCAGCAGCGGCTCGCTCGCCGGCTCTACGGTGATGAGGGCGTTTGCCAGTTCCGCGGCTTCCGTGTCGCCTCCATTGGTGATGGCGATGATCGTCGCTCCCTGGGCCCGCAGGTCGCGCATCAACTGGAGAACCTTGCCGTGGCGCAGCGCGGATTGGGCGTTGCCGGGCTCATGGGTCGCCAGCATGACCAGCGGAATGCCCTCGCTGACCAGCGCGTTGGGGCCGTGTTTCAGCTCGCCGCTGGGGTAAGCCTCGGCGTGGACGTAGGCGCTTTCTTTCAGCTTTAAAGCACCTTCGCGCGCGATGGGATAGTGCACACCGCGACCCAGAAACAGAAAGCTGTTGCGATCGCTGAACTGCCGTGCGACCGGTTCAACGGCAGCCTGCCAGCCTGCGAGCTGCGTGGCGACCAGCCCAGGCAGCGTTTTCAACTCCGCCAGATTTTCCGCCAACGCTGCATCCGGCAAATCTCCGTGCGACCGCGAAGCCAGCAGCGCCAGCAGCTCCAACACCAGCAGCTGCGCCGTAAAGCTCTTGGTCGCGGGGATGGCGAGCTCGCGGCCGGCCTCGGTCGGCATGGACACCCCGGCCTCGCGCGCCATCGTTGAAGCGGCGACGTTGGTGATGGCCAGCGTATCGCA